>NZ_VPDQ01000036.1:0-25908 GCF_013417535.1 Acinetobacter sp. YH12241
CGACCATAGCAAGAGTGAACCACCTGATCCCTTCCCGAACTCAGAAGTGAAACCTCTTAGCGCTGATGGTAGTGTGGGGTCTCCCATGTGAGAGTAAGTCATCGCCAGCTCATTATTCCAAAAGCCCTCTGCTCATGCAGGGGGCTTTTTTTTATGTGTGGGGTTTAAGAAAATTAATTATTCGATGGTTATTTAAACTGAATCATCACATAAAAGGCGAATTGAGAGGCGTATACTGAGCAGGTTCATGGAGCGGATATGTCCTCAAATTCATCTTCAACCCATATCGCATATGGTTCATCTGCTTTTAAAGCTATTTTATTCTCCTTATTTCTGGCGGGTTTCGCGATTTTTTCATCGCTGTATTGTGTCCAGCCGATGATGCCGATTCTGGCGGATTATTTTCATATCTCTCCAACACAAAGCAGTTTTCCACTTTCCTTCTCTACCATTGCCTTGGCTATTGGCTTGATCTTTACTGGTCTGATTTCAGACCGTTTTGGCCGTAAGCCGATAATGGTCTGGTCGTTATTTTCAGTTTCAGTCTTACTGTTACTCAGTGCTTTACTGCCAATCTGGTCGATATTTCTAGCCACACGAGTACTGATTGGTTTAACGGTCAGTGGTGTGGCAGCCGTGGCGATGACTTATATTGGAGAGGAAGTGGTAGAGCAGGATGTGGGCTTTGCCATGGGGCTGTATATTTCCGGAACTGCGATTGGGGGCATGAGCGGACGGTTGATCGCAGGGACATTGGTTGATTTTATTTCTTGGCAATCTGCGACTCTGATCATTGGGTTACTGAACCTATGTATCGCTATAACCTTCTATTTTCTATTACCTAAGTCCAGACACTTTCAGGCTTATCCAATTCAATTCAGTCGTTTTATCAGAGCATTTCAGCAGAATCTGAGTGATCCTAAATTAAGAATTCTGTTTTTACAGGGCTTTATCCTGATGGGGGGATTTGTCTCGGTATTTAACTATCTGAGTTATCGTTTGATTCAAGCGCCATTTGAATTGTCTCATGTCTGGATTGGTCTGATTTCGATTACTTATCTGGCCGGAATTTATAGCTCGCCACGAGCCGCAGCTTGGAGCAGGAAGTTTGGGCGTTATAAGGTACTTGCCGCCATGCTTTGTACCATGCTGTTTGGCTTAGCCTTAATGCTCATTAATAGCTTGGCTTTGGTTTTTATTGGTTTGCTGATTTTTACCTTTTCCTTTTTTGCGGCTCATTCAACTGCTAGTAGCTGGGTATCGGTGCAATCCTTACAGTATCGTGCGGTAGGTTCGTCCCTTTATTTGTTCTGTTACTACCTGGGTTCAAGCTTACTTGGAAGTTCGAGTGGACTGGTCTGGGAAAATTCCGGATGGTTAGGACTAAGTATATTTATTGCTATTATTTTAGGATTGGGTTTATGGATGGCACAGCGTTTAAAACCTATAAATGATTCTTCAAAATCAGGATGAGTATATATTCCTAATAAAGGGCTTAAAGCTAATTTTGTATAAATTATAATCAAGCAACCTAAGCCGAATTCATGCTAAAATACTCGGCTTTCATCTTTGATCACTTTTCTGATCTTCCATCTGCCAGCCGAGAATTGCTAGCCATGTCTACTGCTTATACCGCTCAGACTGCGCCTAAAGCGTTGTTTGATTACGACAAATATTGGGCGTCATGTTTTGAACCCGCGCCTTTTTTGCCGATGTCACGCGAGGAAATGGACCAACTCGGTTGGGACAGTTGTGACTTTATTTTTGTCTGCGGTGATGCCTATATTGACCACCCGTCATTTGTGACCGGGATCATTGGACGTGTGCTCGAAGCACAAGGTTTCCGCGTGGGGATTATTGCCCAGCCGGACTGGACTAATGTAGAAGCCTTCCGTGTACTCGGTAAGCCGAATATTGCCTGGGGCGTTTCTGCCGGTAATATGGACTCGATGATTAACCGTTATACGGCGGATCGTAAGATTCGTTCAGATGATGCTTATTCTCCAGATAACCAGCCGAATAAACGTCCAGACCGCGCAGCAACCGTCTATTGCCAACGTTGTCGTGAAGCTTTCCCGGATGTGCCGGTATTACTCGGTGGTATTGAAGGTTCATTGCGTCGTATCGCGCATTATGATTACTGGTCAGATAAAGTTCGTCGTTCGATTCTGATGGATTCTAAAGCAGATCTGTTGATGTACGGTAATGGCGAACGCTCGATCATTGAAATCATGCATCGCCTGGCTAAAGGTGAAAAGATTCATCAGATTACCGATGTCCGTGGTACTGCATTCATTATTAATAAACATAACCGAGCTGCGAAAGCCCAGTTTGTCGAAATTGCATCCAATGATGTCGACACCATTGGCCGTGTCGATCCGATCATCAACCCGTATGTGATGAGCGAAGATATTGATGGCTGTGAAATTGAAAAAGATAAAGGCAACAGCTTAAGCCAATACCAGAATTTCCAGAAAGAAGTCGTAGCCAATCCAATCGTGCGTGAAGGGGATGATTTAGATCCAGATACGCAAATCGTGCAGCTACAACCGGTATCTAAAGCGATTAAACATAAATTACCACCACGTGAATTAGCAGTGATTCGTTTGCCTTCTTTTGAAGAAGTCGCGAATGATCCTGTGCTGTATGCGCATGCGAACCGTATTCTACATCTGGAAACTAATCCAGGGAACGCGCGTGCTTTGGTACAAAAACATGGTGAACGTGATGTGTGGATCAATCCACCACCGATTCCATTAACTACCGAAGAAATGGATTATGTGTTCGACCTGCCTTATGCACGTCTGCCGCATCCATCCTATGGTAATGCACGCTTTCCGGCCTTTGACATGATCAAGTTCTCGGTGAACATCATGCGTGGCTGTTTCGGTGGCTGTACTTTCTGTTCGATCACCGAGCATGAAGGCCGTATCATCCAGAACCGTTCTGAAGAATCAATCCTGCGTGAAGTAGAAAAAATTCGTGATACCGCACCCGGCTTTACCGGCATTATCTCGGATTTAGGTGGCCCAACAGCCAACATGTACCGTTTGGCATGTAAAGATCCTGAGATTGAGAAGAATTGTCGTAAGCCCTCTTGTGTGTTCCCGGGTGTGTGTCAAAATCTGCATACCGACCATGCACCGTTGACTCAGTTGTATCGTAAGGCACGTGCTTTACCGGGTATTAAAAAGATTCTGATCGGTTCTGGTCTGCGTTATGACCTTGCCGTATTGAACCCGGAATATGTCAGAGAGCTGGTCACCCATCATGTGGGTGGTTATCTGAAGATTGCACCAGAGCATACCGAGAAAGGTCCATTATCCAAGATGATGAAACCGGGGATCGGGACGTATGACCGCTTCAAGCAGATGTTTGACCGTTTCAGTAAAGAAGCCGGTAAGGAACAGTATCTGATTCCTTATTTCATCGCGGCGCATCCGGGTACCACCGATTACGACATGATGAATTTGGCTATCTGGTTGAAAAAGAATGGCTTCCGTGCCGATCAGGTACAAACCTTCTATCCATCACCAATGGCCACTGCAACCACCATGTACTACACCGGTAAAAACCCGCTGGCGAAAGTCGCGCGTTATACTGAAGATGTGGACATCGTGAAAGGTGAGAAACGTCGTCGTCTGCATAAAGCCTTCTTGCGTTATCATGATCCAAACAACTGGCCTTTATTGCGTGAAGCTTTAAAGGAAATGGGGCGTCAGGATCTGATTGGTAACTCGAAACAGCATCTGATTCCAACCTATCAACCTGCTGGTACAGATGGGCAATACCAGTCTGCACGTAAGAAGAATTCGACTGTAGCGGGTGATTCACAGAAACGTACTGCTAACCCAGGTAATCGTGGTCAGGCTCAAAATAACCGTCCGAAAAAAGGCCAGATTCTGACCCAGCATACTGGTCTGCCGCCACGTGAAACCGGTGATGCGAAAAAGCCATTCGGCGGCCCTAAACCGAAAGGAAAATCAAGGCCAAAATCACGTGCTTGATTAAGCTGATAAAAAAGACACTTCGGTGTCTTTTTTTGTGTTCAGATATGATTGACGCAGCTTTCGGGGTCTCAATTAAAATGTAAAATATTTTATTTTTAGTCGATTTAAATTTTTGAAAAATGATATAAAAATAAAACTTTGTCGGAATTGTCTTACAGTTCAACCGATTTATATTGCGATCTATCAGGAGACTATTTTACAGTCGCGTATAAGGATTTAACCCTAATTTCTATTGAAATAGCAAAAAGCGGTTTTTAAGTAACTGGCAATCAAGTTTTGCTAAGAATTGTATTGGTCTCTACACAGAATGGTAGCAGGGCAATTTTAAAAATAGTATGGGTTTATACTGGATAACAATAAAACAAGAATGATTATAAGAATGCAAGGATTGAGTCATGACCACCTATATGATTATAGGGAGTTTCTTGGTGTTCTGTGTCGTGCTCATGGCATGGAAGCAGCTAAGGAATAGCCCAAAACCACAAGACAGCGCCTTAAAACAGCGCGCTATTTTTAATCCAAATGAACAACTGACGTTTACACGCCTGAAAGAAGTATTGCCTGATTATATTGTACTGGCCCATGTTTCTTATGATGCACTACTTACCACCAAATTTGGTCGTACCCGGCACAAGTATCGTGATCTGATTGCAGATTTTGTGATTCTGGATCAGCAATATCAGATTGTTACCATTGTAGCCGTCGATGATCCGGTGATTTTAAAACGTCCGCAGCAGGCGCAATTTCAGGATGCTTTGTTGACTATGGCCGGTTATCGGGTCATTCGCTATGAAGATGTACCAGAATACTATCAGTTACGAGGAGATTTCCTGCGTGAGCAGGAGCATTCCAGTAAAGACCAGAGATTTACCGCTGTGAATGATCTCAAAAAATATCATCTCTATTCAGATCTGGAACGACGTAAAGTCAAAGCATTAAACTGATAGAACCTAAACGAAAAAAGTATGCCAAGTGCATACTTTTTTCTATTTTACATGAGTAGCAATTAGGCCTGAATAGAAGTCTATTCAGGTTTGACGGCTACGACAGTCAGTTCCACTAACACGCGTGGATCATACAGTTTAGCTTCGACACAGGTGCGGGGTAGGGCTTGAATATCCGATACCCAGGCATCCCAGACTTCATTAAACGCTGCATAATCTTTTTCAATATCTTTGAGATAAATCGTCACAGACATGATCTGGCTTTTATCGGTACCGGCATCCGCCAGGAACTGGTCGATAATATCCAGTGTCTGCTGAGTTTGACCTTTGATATCTAGATCCAGGTCTGTCGCCAACTGGCCGGCAAGATGAACCAGATTGCCGGCAATGGCGATCTCAGAAAAGCGTTGTGAAACATGCAAACGTTGAACAGACATCAGCTTAATCCTTGGTTTTTGGCATCAAGGCTGCGACTAATGCAGTCAATAGGCAGCCTATCGCAAGATAGATGGCTACATAATGCCATGAACCATCACCCCAAATCACTAAGGAGGCTGCAATCATTGGGGTAAAACCACCACCAATAATACTGGCGACCTGATAACCGACTCCGGCACCGCTATAGCGATATTCCGTACCAAATAGCGAGGTAAAAATCGGTTGATGCACGCTGACCACCATGTCATGCGCGACATTGGCCAGTAGAATGGCGCCAACAATAATCATCCAGGTATTTTGTGCATCCAGTGCCATAAAAAACGGAAAGGCAGACAGTGCACCGATCAGACCACCCCAGACGCACATGGTTTTATGCTGGATTTTATCCGATAGCCAGGCAAAGAAAGGAATACTGAAACAGCTGATCGCACCGACCATCAGGGTGATATTCAGGAAGAACTGTTTGTCCATGCCCAGATTATTGGTGGAATAGTTTAGGGCAAAGTTGGTGACCAGATACATGGTCAGCAGTTCGGTCAAACGTAAGGCAATAATATAAAAGAAAGCTTTAGGATGTTTGCTGATGGCCTGCAAGATTGGCAGTTTTTCTGGATGATGATCTGCCTTAATCACTTTCTCTACGAATTCTTGAGATTCATCCTGATCACGGCGAATCCACATCGCAATCCCGATCAGCACGATACTGGCAATAAACGGAATGCGCCAAGCCCATTCAGCAAAAGCCTCTTCACCCAGTGTTGCAATAATAACGGATACCGCACCCGTTGCCAGTACCAGACCTACGCCATAGCCGACCTGAACACCACTGCTATAAAAGGCTTTTTTGCCTTTAGGGGCATTTTCCACCGCCATCAGGGCAGCACCACCCCATTCACCACCGACTGCAAAGCCTTGAATGGCACGCAGGGTCACCAGTAAAACCGGTGCCCACCAGCCAATGGCTTCGAAATTAGGTAAAAAACCAATCCCGACGGTGGAAATCCCCATCAGGACCACAGTCAGAACCAGCATTTTCTTGCGGCCAAGCTTGTCGCCGAAATGACCAAATACCACACCGCCTAGAGGACGAAACAGAAAGCCAACACCAAAGGTCGCTAAAGCCGCCAAAGTGCCCATATTGGCACCAATGCTTGGGAAAAACTGGTCTTTAAAAATTAAGGCTGCAACAATGCCGTAAAGGAGAAAATCATACCAATCGACAACAGCACCAACAAAACTGGATAACGCCGCTTTACGCGCGCGTCGTTCTTGAATAGCAGAAGAATTTACAGAGGACATGCAGGGAGGGATTCCATGAGATACATCAGAGTTGCCCTGTAATATTCGGATTTGATCGTCACGCCAATCACAGGACAGTATGCTGAAAGTAAAGGTGATTTTCAGCATCTCAGCACATACATGGATAATGCATTGCGCAGATAGAGTACTCCAAAAATTCAAAATGTAAAAACAAAGTTGCCGTATTTTTAAACTAACGTCTAATACTTGTACAAAATAGGCCTAAAGCAGCAGCAATTGCGTTTCTGTTTCACGTGCAGCGAGCTGATAGACGCCAAGCCCAATCAGCCGAAACTGCAGTTGAGGAGTAATATGCATCTCTTGAAGCAATAAGTGTAAAGCCTGCTCCAGTTCTTGCGGGCTACGCAGCAGCTGGCTGAAGCTTTTACTATGCTGCATGGTCTGAAAATTTTTCATTCTCAGTTTTACAGTAACCCCGCGGGCAGAGAGCTGTTTTTTTTCCAGACTCTGCCAGAGCTGGGCAATTAATGGCTGCCAGTAAGGCTGGCATTGCGGTAAATACAGATCATCATCGAAAGTCGTTTCCTTGGAAATCTGCTGGCGTTCCCGTTCAGCTTCGACTGGCCGATCATCAATGCCTTGAGCATAGAGAAACAGGCGCCGTCCATATTTGCCAAAATGCTGAATCAGGATCGCTTCTTCAATCTGCTGTAAATCTCCCAAGGTTTCCAGATTCAGACTTTTTAGTTTTTCTTGGGTGACTTTGCCCACACCGGGAATTTTCTTCAGTGGAAGATCCTGAATAAAACGCTGCACCTGTGAAGGTTTGAGGACACAGATTCCATTCGGCTTATGCCAGTCAGAGGCGATTTTAGCGAGAAATTTATTCGGCGCCACGCCAGCAGAAGCGGTTAGTCCAGTAGTTTGAAAAATATCTTCACGAATGCGCATTGCCACTTCAGTGGCACTCGGAATTTGCTGCAAATTTTCGGTGACATCCAGATAAGCTTCATCCAGAGACAACGGTTCGATGACCTTGGTATAAGTTTGAAATATTTGATGAATCTGACCAGAGACCTGACGGTATTTGGCAAAATCTGGTTCAATCACGATGACCTGAGGGCAGAGCTTACGTGCTTGAGTCATCGGCATGGCAGAGCGCAGTCCGAATTCGCGGGCCGGATAGGAGGCAGCCGCGACCACTGCCCGCGGATGATACGAGGCAATCACCACAGGCAGAGCGTTCAGCTCCGGACGTTCACGCAGCTCGACCGAGGCGTAGAAGGCATCCATATCGATATGAATAATTTTGCGCATATCCAGTATCTTAAGTGGCTTTAGCTGGATTGGAAAGAGACCGGATTGACAAGTAAACAGGCTAAAGCATTATTCAAGACGAAGCATATCCTGCCTAAATAATTCAATATCCATTTCATGGTTGAATCAGGGAGAAATTGAGTTTATTTCTTGGCCGGAGGCTGGGACTGATCTGGGGTGGGAATACTGTTCTGCTGTAAAAATTTGATCCAGTCCTGCTCCGAGCCATAAAACACATTCAGGTCCACAGTACGGGCAATGCCGGGAATTTCACCCTGACTGGTATGCTGCCAGAAGGTCCATTTAGGCTGACCCTTTAAATCTGGCAAACCTTGGTACTCACGTACCCAGAGCGGTACGTCAGCAAACTCTCCCGCCAGCACGATGTTATAAAAAGATTTGGACACATAGAAGATCGGCTGCTTGCCATAATGGTGTTTTAAGGCATCATGCATGATCCGGATTTCCTTGAGCATCTGCTCTTTGGAATAGTGATTGATGCATTTGCTGTCATATTCCAGATCCATTACGGGTGGCAGGGCATCACTTTTACGCGGAACCGACTCTATAAAATTCTGAGCCTGAATGCTGCCATCACGGCAAAGCCGGTAAAAATGATAAGCACCGACCAGAAAGCCCTGTTCGCGGGCCTGCAGCCAGTATTCCTGAAACTTGGTATCTTTAAAATCACCGCCTTCTGTGGATTTTAAATAGACAAATTTATATTTCTGTTTTGGGATTTTCTTCCAGTCTATTTCTTTCTGATGATGGGAAACATCAAAACCATGAATCGGATAATCTGCTGCATGCGCTGATGGCTGTTTGAAAACCAGCAGATAAAGCACAGTGGTTACCACAAGCGTAATCAGCAGCCCGACTGCAATCACTGAGTATTTTTTCCAGTTGCTAGAAGTAGGAGCTGCTTTCATGTGCACGGTGGCCTAATCTAGAGATATTCATATCGAGTTTATATTCTGCCCTAGACTGGTGTGTTTTTGGGGATATGCCAGAAAATATAGGCAGCAATAATGTTAATACAGCCTAGACAGAGCAGCGAAACGTGGAAGGCATTATCCAGCTGCTCAGGGCCGAAGTAGGCACTAAACATATTCACTAGCGTACCTGCCAGTGCCACCCCGATACTCATTGACAGCATCATGATCATCGACAGAAAACTGTTACCACTGCTGGCATCCTGCTGGCTTAAATCTTTTAAAGTCAGCGTATTCATCGAGACAAATTGCAGGGAATTCAGAATCCCGAACACAAAGAAATGAATGGCTCTTAGCCAGATAGGGGTTTCCGCCGTAGTCAAGGCAAAACTGGCAATACATAGACCGACCAGCAAGGTGTTGATCAACAAGACTCTACGATAACCGAAACGCTGAATGATTTTGCGGATAATCGGTTTAGATGCTAAAGAACCGAGTACGGTTGGAATCATCAGTAAACCAGTAATAAAAGGTTCAAAACCAAAAGCGACCTGCAACATTAAAGGCAATAAAAACGGAATCGAGTTACCGCCGAGCCGGGCAAAGAAATTACCCAGAATGCCAATCGAATAGATCTTATTTTTAAATAATTTACTGCGAAATAGTGCATTCAGATGAGTATGCGAATGGTAGGCGTAGATGAGTGAGGCAATCAGACCACTTCCGACCAGACTTAAGCTCCACCATAGTGGATATTGTGGATTGGCAAAGTTTTCAATCCCTAGACACAAGCCGATCATTGCGATGACCAGTAGAATAAAACCGCCAAAATCAAAACGCTGTACCGTCGGTTCGGTAATATTGGGCATAGCTTTAAAGGTAATCAATGCACCCAGCAGACCAATCGGCAGATTGATCAGGAAAATCCAGTGCCAGGACAGGTATTCCACCATCCAGCCACCTAAGGTTGGACCGATTAAAGGACCCATTAGTCCGGCCAGACTCATCAGACTCATAGCGGATAGAAACTGGGTACGAGGAATAATTTTCAGCATGGCCAGTCGTCCGACTGGAAGCAGCAAAGCACCTCCAATGCCCTGAAATACCCGATAAACCAGTAGTTCATTCAGATTCTCAGACCAGGCACAGCCGAGTGAGGCCAGAGCAAAAATAATGATCGCTGCAAAATAGATATTCCGAACCCCAAAGCGATCTGCCAGCCAGCCACTTAAGGGAATGCAGGCTGCCACAGAAAGCACATAGGCCACCACCACACTATGCATCCGTAACGGATCTTCCTGCAGGTTACTGGCAATCGCAGGCAAGGCGGTATTGATAATCGTGGTATCCAGGCCTTGCATGAAAAAGCCAATCGATACCAGCAAGACCAGCAGTCTGAATTCAGGTTGTAGGGATTGATGCGTAGGAGTGACATTCATGGATTTAAAAAATCATCTATTTTGAATAGTTTAAAGAATTCTATGCAGCAGTGTGACTGAAATAAAAACGATTGTGAATAGGAGTCGTGTAGACAAAATGCTAATGAATTCACAGCCTGATTTCAGTTGTTGAATGGGAAAGGTAGAAGATATATTCCTGCACCTTGATCAGCGCTAGCTGATGCAGAGTCATAAATGCATCATCTGTGAAGTACTTCAAGCTTTTTTAAGGAGCAGGCTACAAAAAAATATGACGGAAATGTCATGAAAATGAAATAAAACCGTCATAATCTGGGGCAAACTTCCAGAACTGCTGTACTGGGAACTGTCTAGTAAAAGGTTTTGTACTTATGACCATCGAGATTCTGATGGTAGTTGGCTTCTGTCTGGCCGCCTATTCCATCGTGGGGAATGATGTTCCGCAAACATTAGGAACATTTATTTCATCGAACTCACATCGCCCATGGTGGGTACTCTGGATTTACATCAGTACTATTCTGGTTGTGGTGTTAATTTATGGCTGGTTTGCTTCTGGAGTAGGGGATGCCTCTTATGGACGTTTGGAAACCATTCCTTTTCCTGAGGATGGGGTTACCTGGCTATATGTAGTACCGCCTCTTTTACTGATCATTTTGACCAAATATGGTATTCCGGTGAGTACTACTTTCTTGGTGCTCACGATCTTCTCCCCGAGCAGTCTGGGTTCCATGCTGACCAAGTCAATGATGGGTTACGCCGTCGCTTTCTTTGTGGCGATTGTGATCTATCGTCTGGTCATGAAAAAACTCGCGGTCTATTTCAGTGAAACCCGTGATCAGCAACACTCCCCAATGTGGATGGCCTTGCAATGGCTATCTACGGCATTTCTGTGGAGCCAGTGGCTGATCCAGGATCTGGCTAATATCTTTGTTTATGTGCCGCGTCAGGTGCCGTTTGAGTTCCTGATCTTTGCAATTTCTGTCTTTGTCATCCTGCTGGGCATGATTCTTTACCAGCGTGGTGGAGCTATCCAGAATATTGTTGATACCAAGACCGGGGTGACGGATGTCCGTTCTGCTACGATTATCGACTTTATTTATGCATTGATTCTGCTGGTGTTCAAAGAGTGGAGTAACATCCCGATGAGTACCACTTGGGTATTCCTGGGGTTACTGGCCGGTCGTGAATTTGCGATTTCGATGCTGGTGACCGAAGTCAACAAGCACCGTACTTCACGGAATGTCAGCAAAGATGCCATGAAACTGATGTTTGGTCTAGCCATTAGTGTGTTTCTGGCGACGACTTTGCCTTGGTTCTATTACACGATTTCCGGTTAATGGCTTTGCATGTATAAATGAAAAAAGCGAGCATCAAGCTCGCTTTTTTATGGCTTTAAATCATTGCTATTTAAAGCAGACAAGAAAATTTAAACGACGAAACGTTGCGGAGCATCCAGATTCAGCAAGGTGGTATAAATCTGATCTGCATGTTCACAGATAATCAGTTTAGCCCGATGTTGGGGCGGCAAGAAGCCTTCCTGCACCGCAAGATCAAGCTGGGCAATCAGGGGATTATAAAAGCCATTGACGTTATACAGCATCATCGGTTTTTGATGCTGGTTCAGCTGACCCCAGGTCGCAATTTCCAGAATTTCTTCAAAGGTTCCCAATCCACCCGGCAAGGCGACAAAGGCACAGGCCCGGTCTGCCATCATGGCCTTACGCTGATGCATGCTGGTGACGATATGCAGTTCTGTGAGTTGAGGATGGGCAATCTCATAATCCAGCATAAATTCCGGAATCACGCCCACCGCTTCACCACCATGCTGAATCATGGTGTCTGCCACCTGGCCCATCAGACCAATACTGGCGCCGCCATAGACCAGACCAAAACCATGTTCGGCCAGACCTTGTGACAGTTGAATCGCTTTTTCCAGATAAATCGGTTTGTTGCCGGCACGAGAGCCACAATATAAAGCTACTAGCGGGCGTGTTGTTTTTGGGGAGTTATCATTAAAATAATCGGTCATTTCCATTACACTTTGCATTTATTTTTTTCACCTTATCATTTTTTTATCTACTTACTATAACTTAGTTAACAAATATGACAATTCCATGAGCAGACCTCATTTTAGGACAAAATCTTTCATTCAAATTCATCCATAATCCCGGATGAAAACAGGTGAATTTCATGCTGTTCTTGATATACTGAAAGTCTGTCTTACTACAATAGAACTCACATGGGTAGTCGAAGTTGGCGCTTTAATTCAGTAAAACGTCACATTATCAAGTCTTTAATTCAAGTCGGGTATCAACCTGTATCTCATCATGCAAATACTTGCTTTTCTCCTCGGTTAGAGGAGCAGATGCAATGATTTTTGAATGGATGTCAGATCCCTCTGCCTGGATTGGCTTACTCACACTGATTGTTCTTGAAATTGTACTCGGGATCGATAACCTGGTCTTTATTGCAATTCTGGCGGAAAAGCTTCCACCCGAACAGCGTAATGCAGCGCGTATTACCGGTCTGGGCTTGGCGCTGTTAATGCGACTGGTGTTGCTGGCATCGATTGCCTGGGTCGTAACGCTTACTGAACCGCTATTCCATATCTTTGAGCATCCATTTTCAGGACGCGACCTGATCTTATTATTCGGTGGTGTATTCCTGCTGTTTAAAGGCACTATGGAGCTGCATGAGCGTCTGGAAGCCAAACCTGTGACCAAGGAAGAAAATCCGGTTCAGGCGGTGTTCTGGATGGTGATTGTGCAGATCGTGGTACTGGACGCCGTGTTCTCGCTCGACAGCGTGATTACTGCGGTTGGTATGGTCAAAGATCTGTCTGTGATGATGATCGCCGTGATTATTGCGGTCGGTATCATGTTGTGGGCCTCTAAAGCCCTCATGGATTTCGTCAACAAGCACCCGACAGTAGTGATTCTCTGTCTGGGCTTCCTGATGATGATTGGTTTCTCGCTGGTGGTTGAAGGCTTCGGTTTCCATATTCCAAAAGGCTATCTGTATGCCGCGATTGGTTTCTCGGTGATTGTCGAGTTCATTAACCAGACCATGAAACGCAATCAGGAAAAAATGGTGACGACAACTGATATGCGTTACCGTACTGCGTCTGCCGTAATGCGTATGCTGGGCGGTAAACCGGCTCAGGACAATGATTCTTCTGAACCGGAAGATGTACTGGCGACTCGTGCCTTTGCTGATGAAGTCTTTGATGACGACGAAAGTGGAGTCTACCATAGCGTTATGGTGCAGGGCGTACTTGGCCTGTCAGAACGTCCGGTGAAATCGGTGATGACACCGCGTCCTGAACTGGAATGGATTGATCTGGAAGATGATCATGCCAGCATCAAAGAGCAGTTATTGCATATGAGCCATTCACGCCTGATTGTGGCGCGTGGTGAACTGGACAATATTGCCGGTGTGGTATTGACCCATAAAGTCCTGAATGAATACATCGAAACAGGTATTCTGGACTTCGAAAAACATCTGCGTGAACCTGTGATTGTGCATGAAAATGCTCAGGTCTTGATGGTCATGGATCAGTTGCGTCAGGCACCGCTACAAATGGCACTGGTATTGAATGAATATGGTTCAATTGAAGGGGTGGCGACACCGATTGATGTGCTGGAAGCGATTGCCGGTGAATTCCCGGATGAAGACCAGCTAGAAGCAGCTGTAGAAAGTCTGGAAGATGGCAGCCTGATTCTGGATGGTTCGACCGATATTCGCCACGTGTCACTGCTTCTGGATCGTGATCTGGTCAATGAAACTGAAGAATATTCGACATTGTCGGGTTATATTCTGTTCCATCTGGGGCGCTTGCCAGAAAATGGCGAAAAGCTCGAAGCAGATGATTATATCTTTGAGGTGGTCACGATGGACGGCCACAAGATTGATAAGGTGCATATCATTGCCCCAGCGAACCGGAAAGACTAGTTCAGCGCCCGAAGGACGAAGCTAAAAGTTTGCTAAAATAGCCCGCACTGTCGGGCTATTTTTTATGGAATTGAGATGTCAGAAGCATGTCCATGTGGACGAGGTGAATACGCAAGCTGTTGCCAGCCACTACATCAGGGCCAGCAATTGGCTCAAAACGCCGAGCAATTAATGCGCTCGCGGTATAGTGCCTTTGCCAAGCATGAAATTGATTATATCCAGCAGACTACCGCCCGTGGACAGCAGCAGGCTTTGGACACGCCAGCCATTGCTGAATGGAGTAGGACCAATCAATGGCTGAAGCTGGAAATCGTGCAAGCCAATGAAAAACTGGACAAGACCCATGCGCTGGTCGAGTTCAAAGCATATTATCACGATGGCAAGCAGGCCCAGATTCATCATGAAATTTCACATTTTGTGAAGTTCGAGAATCGCTGGTACTTTCTGGATCCAACGACAGATCAACAGTTTACAATGAAACAGCCGTGCATCTGTGGCTCCGGGAAAAAATTTAAGCAATGTTGTGCGCATTTTTTATAATTTTCACATAGATTTAGCTTAGAATAGCCGCCATCTCATAGCCTCAGGTGGAAGCAGGGCGATGTTACTGACCGTCATCTATATTATTGCAATTACCGCTGAAGCCATGACCGGAGCCTTGTCTGCCGGTCGGCGTAGTATGGACTGGTTTGGGGTCACGATTATTGCCTGTGTTACGGCGCTCGGTGGTGGTTCGGTACGTGATGTACTACTTGGCCATTATCCTTTGACCTGGGTCAAACACCCGGAATATCTGGTGCTGACTTGCTGTGCCGCCTTTGTCACCATCCTGATTGCCAAATGGATGCGCCATTTACGCAATATCTTCCTGGTACTGGATGCCTTGGGCCTGATTGGCTTTACCATCATTGGCTGCCAGATTGCGCTGGAAATGGGGCATGGTTTTGTAGTCAGTGCGGTCGCCGGGGTTCTGACCGGAGTATCGGGCGGTATTTTACGTGACATTTTATGTAATGATGTGCCTTTAGTCTTCCGCCGTGAACTGTATGCCAGTATTTCCTTTGTTGCAGTCATCTTCTACTGGCTCTGCAGCAATTTCGGTCTGTCACTCGAACTGACCATTATTTCCACCCTGATTTTTGGCTTTAGTTTGCGTTTGATTGCGATCTATTTCGGTCTGGAAATGCCGAAGTTTATCTATAAGGATGATGACGAACAGTCCGCTTCATCCAAAGACGAATCTTGATATGAATTATGGTAACTGCGGGAGGGAAAACTTCCCGCAGGCGTACGTATTCGTAGTATAAAAAAATAAAAAATCAAACCTCCTGTTGGGACAGCAGCACCTCCCGTTTCACCTGATCAGAGATTTTTGTTATGGATTTAGTTTCTCGGATACAGCGCTTGCCGATCGGCAAGTTCCACTACACTCTTTTATGGGTGATTGGTCTTGGCTGGATGTTTGATGCCATGGATACGGGATTGATTTCCTTTATTCTGGCGAAAATGGCTGAAGACTGGCAGATGACCGCTGACCAGAAAAGCTGGGTGGTTTCGATCGGTTTTATCGGTATGGCGATTGGAGCGATTTTCTCAGGTGGACTGGCAGATCGCTGGGGACGTAAAACGGTATTTGCCAGTACGCTGGTGATTTATAGTCTGGCGACTGCTGCCTGTGCCTTTGCGCCGAATCTGACCTGGTTACTGGTATTTCGTTTTATTGTCGGTCTGGGATTAGGGGGTCAGTTGCCGGTTGCGGTGACACTGGTCAGTGAATATATCCCGGCACGGGTACGTGGTCGTTTCATTGTGCTGCTGGAAAGTTTCTGGGGCTTGGGCTGGCTGGTGGCTGCGCTGGTTTCGCGTTTTGTGATTCCTGATTTTGGTTGGCAAGCTGCATTCATGATTGGCGGGATACCGGCACTGTATGCCATCGTAATCTGGAAACTGGTGCCTGAGTCGGTGCCGTATCTGATCAATCGTGGCCGGGTAGATGAAGCGCAAGCTCTGGTCAAAAAGATTGAGCGCAAATGCGGCGTCGAAGTCATGGAAATCTTTGAAGTTAAACCCGTGGCTGCCAAGCAGAATATCTCGTTTATCCAGCTCTGGAGTGGTATTTTTGCCCGCCGCACCTTGATGCTGTGGCTAATCTGGTTTGGGATCGTTTTCTCCTACTATGGTATTTTTACCTGGTTACCAAGCCTTCTGGTCAAGGAAGGCTATACCATCGTGCAGTCTTTTGAATATGTCCTGGTTATGATTCTAGCGCAATTGCCAGGTTATATTGCGGCAGCATGGCTAGTCGAAAAACTCGGTCGTAAGGCGACTCTGGCTGGATTTATCGGCATGTGTGCGATTTCAGCCTATTTCTTTGGCCAGTCCGGTAGTGTCACTGAAATTGTGATCTGGGGCTGTCTGATGTCCTTCTTTAATCTGGGAGCATGGGGTGTTCTCTATACTTATACCCCAGAACAGTATCCAACCAATATTCGTGCTTTCGGCTCAGGCTGGGCGGGTGCAATTGGCCGTATTGGCGGGATTGCTGCACCTTTTGCCGTAACCCATTTGATGGGGATGCCAAACGGTTTCAGTTATGTCTTTACCATGTTTACTGCGGTATTAATCGCAGTAGCTGTGGTCATTTTAGTCCTGGGTGAAGAGACCAAGGGCAAGACGCTAGAGTCCATGGGTTTATAAGGTTGGTGATTTTTTAGTTGCTCAGCTGCTATAAAGTGGATATTTTTAGCCCATAAGACACGATTTGTCGCGCTGTGTAGTTTACTGCCCTTGTGCAGCCCACAGCCGCGACTTAGCATAAGAAACATTGATACAAAAACGAATTTTAGGATTATAGGTTGTTATGACAAGCCTTGCGCATCATGCGACAGAAAACCGTTCCGTAGCCGAATTTACCGAACAAGCTTATTTAAATTATGCCATGTACGTGATTATGGATCGTGCATTGCCACATATTAGTGACGGTTTGAAACCGGTACAGCGCCGTATTGTCTATGCCATGAGTGAGCTGGGTCTTAAATGGACCAGCAAACCGAAAAAATCGGCACGTACTGTGGGGGATGTACTGGGTAAATACCATCCACATGGTGACTTGGCCTGTTATGAAGCCATGGTCCTGATGGCGCAGCCATTCAGTTATCGCTATCCGTTTATTGAAGGACAGGGCAACTGGGGTTCACCTGATGATCCGAAGTCTTTCGCGGCAATGCGTTATACCGAAGCCAAACTGTCGCAATATAGCGAACTGCTTTTATCCGAACTAGGACAGGGTACCTGTGACTGGCAGGATAACTTTGATGGTTCGATGAAAGAACCGATTAACTTACCGGCACGTGTTCCGAATATCCTGTTAAATGGTACCACCGGGATTGCTGTGGGGATGGCGACTGATATTCCACCGCACAACTTGCGCGAAGTGGTAAAAGGTACTATCGCTCTGATCCGTAATCCGAACCTGACCGATGCTAAAATGGCAGAATACATTCCGGGACCGGATTTACCGACCAAAGCGGAAATCATTACGCCACCATCAGAGCTGCTTAAAATCCAGACGACAGGTCGTGGCAGCTATCGCATGCGTGCGGTATACACTATTGATAAAAATGAAATTGTGATTACCGAATTGCCATATCAGGTATCAGGTTCAAAAATCATCAGCCAGATTGCAGATCAAATGCAGGCGAAAAAACTGCCATTGGTCACTGATGTTCGTGATGAATCGGATCATGAGAATCCAACACGTTTAGTGGTGGTATTGCGTTCGAACCGTATTGATGCTGAAGCGGTAATGAGCCATCTGTTCGCGACTACAGATCTCGAATCTAGCTATCGCGTCAATATGAACATGATTGGCGCGGATGGCCGTCCACAGGTGAAATCGATTCGTCGTATTCTGCTGGAATGGATCGAAATCCGAAAAACCACCGTCACTCGCCGTCTGCAATATCATCTGAACAAGATCGAAAAACGCCTGCATATTCTCGGCGGTTTGATCATTGCCTACTTGAATATTGATGAAGTAATTCGGATTATTCGTGAGGAAGATCAGCCTAAACCAGTGTTGATGGAACGTTTTGGCATTGATGAGATTCAGGCCGAAGCTATTTTAGAACTCAAACTGCGTCATCTGGCCAAGCTCGAAGAAATGGAACTGCGCCGCGAACAGGAAGAGCTGGAAGCTAAGGCTGCCGTGATTCGTGAGCAGCTGGCTAATCCTGAGTCTTTAAAAACCTTGATCATCAATGAACTAAAAGAAGATGCAAAGAAATTTGGGGATGATCGCCGTTCTCCAATCGTACAACGTGCCGAAGCCGCTGCAATTGATGAAACTGAAATGCTGCCAGCGGATCCGGTTACAGTGGTATTGTCTGAAGCGGGCTGGATTCGCTGTGCCAAAGGGCATGAAGTGGATGCTGAAAATCTGAATTTCCGTGCGGGCGATCAATACCTTAGTCATGCCCAAGGTAAGTCTAATCAACGCGTCTATGTATTAGATGATAGTGGCCGTAGCTATGGCTTGCCAATCAATAGCCTGCCATCGGCACGAGGACTCGGTGAACCGTTGAGTTCAAAACTGTCTCCGGCAAGTGGAGTTGGTTTCAAGCAGGTATTGGTGGCTGAAGATGATGCAGAAATCCTGGCAGTCAGCAGCAAAGGTTATGGATTTAAAACCCAAGCCAAGCAGTTGGATACCAATGCCAAAGCTGGTAAGGCTTTCCTGAATCTATCTGAAGGTGCACAGGTCATGAACCTGCAACCACTGGAAGATGCAACTCATGTTGCACTACTCAGTTCAGCTGGCCGTCTGCTGGTTGTTGATCTGTCGGAATTACCTGTACTTAATAAAGGTAAAGGTAATAAATTGATACAACTTGAAGATAAAGATCAAATTTTATCCATGACAATATTGAAACTTGATGAAATAATTCAAGTGCTTGCAGGACAGCAACAATTAAAACTCAAAGGGGATGACCTGCAAAAATATATTGGGAAACGAGGCTCTAAAGGAACCCTGTTACCACGTGGATATCAAAAAGCAAATAAACTGTTGATTCAAAGATAATACTAGCATCCATGAATCGAAATACGTTATATATGAGTAACGATTCGACAAATGGATGCAATGTTGCACATATACAAGTCTAAAAAATGACGTGCAGCATTGAAAAAAACAGTTGAACTACTAAGGATTATGATTGGAGAGATTGGCATTATGGAAAAAATTTGGTTCGCTGAATACCAAAAAACAGGGATTCCAGAAACTGTAGAATTACCAGCAGAAAATACATCTCTGGTTGATATTTTTGAACGCAATTTCCAAAAATTTGGCTCACGTGACGCCTTTATCTTTATGGATAAGACTTTAACGTTCAATGAGTTGGAAGAAGCTAGTCGTAAATTCGCAGCATATTTACAAAGTTTGGGTCTGGCAAAAGGCACACGTGTTGCCGTAATGATGCCAAACGTTCTTCAGTATCCGGTCGTAGCATTGGGGGTGTTCCGCGCTGGTTTAGTACTGGTGAATGTAAATCCACTGTATACATCACGTGAGCTTGAGCATCAGTTAAAAGATTCTGGCGCTGAAGTTCTGGTCATTATTGAGAATTTTGCAAGCGTTTATCAGTCAATTATTGGCAAAACACCTGTGAAGCACGTCGTGGTTGCTTCTGTGGGTGACATGCTGGGTGCTTTAAAAGGTACTTTGGTGAACTTCGTATTGCGTTCAGTACGTAAGCAGATTCCGGCATGGGATATTCCTGGTCACATCAAGTTCAATGCTGCATTAAACAAAGTAAATCCAAGCAACTATAAACGCCCTGAATTGACTTTAAGTGATACTGCGGTACTTCAGTACACAGGTGGTACTACTGGTGTTTCTAAAGGTGCTGAACTGACCCATCGTAACCTGGTTGCTAACCTGTTGCAGTGTGACGGTATCTTCCAAAGCAAATTCGGTGCGCAAGATGGCCAGCCAGATGACCGTATTTTCTGTGCTTTACCGCTTTATCACATCTTTGCTTTCATGGTCTGTGCACTTTACGGCATGTATAAAGGTCAGGCCAACGTTCTGATTCCTAACCCGCGTGACCTACCTGCGGTGATGAAAGAATTACGTAAATACCAGCCAACATTTTTCCCTGCTGTGAACACACTGTTTAATGCGCTTGTAAACAATGAAGAATTCAAGCAACTGGATCATAGCCGTTTAAAAATGGCGATGGGCGGTGGTATGGCGGTTCTGCCTTCTACTGCAGAAGCTTGGAAGAAAATTACCGGCACTAACATCATTGAAGGTTATGGCCTGTCTGAAACTTCTCCAGTAGCAACTGCAAACCCACCAGCATCTGAAGAATTCAGCGGTACGATTGGTATTCCGTTGCCTTCAACTGAAGTTGCTATTCTGGATGATGACGGTAATGAAGTTGCACTCGGTGAGCAGGGTGAAATCTCAATCCGTGGTCCTCAAGTCATGAAAGGCTATTGGAACCGTCCGGATGAAACCGATAAAGTGATGGTGAATGGCTTCTTCCGTACTGGTGATATCGGTGTTATGGATTCACGTGGTTATATCAAAATCGTTGACCGTAAGAAAGACATGATTCTGGTCTCTGGCTTCAACGTTTATCCTTCTGAAATTGAAGAAGTTGTTGCGAAACATCCAAAAGTTCTGGAAGTGGCTGCAATTGGTGTACCAGATGAAAAATCAGGTGAAGTGCCAAAACTGTTTGTGGTGAAGAAAGACCCTTCATTGACGACTGAAGAAGTTCTGGCATTTGCGAAAGAAAATCTGACCGGTTATAAACGTCCACGTTATGTTGAATTTATGGATGAATTACCGAAATCTAACGTAGGCAAAATCCTGCGTAAAGACCTACGTAAGACTGCATAAATCTTGCAATAAAAAAGCGCCTAAGGGCGCTTTTTTTAATTCTCTTTTTTCATTAGCCAGCGGTCGAAGTAAGGACGTCCTACACCGATCACACCCAAAAAAATAAACATGGTACCAAACTGGCGGTTAAATCCTCTCAAATTAAAACTGCCATAACTGAGAATATTATCTATCAGGCAATAAATGATGATTGCGACCACCCAGTGCCAGATCGGCATGCGTTTGATGCCCACGGCATAGAAGGCAATCCATAAGATGGCAAAGGTAAAGAGGGGAGACCAGATATTCATATTGGCACAAATGACCGCTATCAGAAATGCCACAATCGGCAATACGATTTTTAATACGCGATCCACTTGACGTTGATGCTGGCGCTGTTTCTCGAGGACATCGAACATTTCATTTTGATCAGGGCTGACCATAGTGAATCCTTAACCATTTATAAAAACACTCTATTTAACAAAATTTATTCACGAAACGCCATGCTATGATAGACATAAAAATTCTCAAGAGAAAAATCAGATGCATAGCATTAGTGGGGTTATCTATCTCATTTTGGCAGCTTGTCTTTTACCTTATGTTTTTACCTTGATTGCGAAAAAATCGGCAGGGTTTCGTGCAAAAGACAATCAGAATCCGCGGGCATTTTTAGAAAAGTCTACAGGCTTGGCCAGTCGTGCCAATGCCGCCCAGCAAAATAGCTTTGAAAGCTTACCGCTCTTTATCGCCTCGATTCTGATGGCAGAATATATGGTCGTGTCGCAAAGTCTGGTGATGACCTTTGGGATTGCCTATCTGGTTTTTCGGGTCATCTATGGGATCTGTTATCTGGCGAACTGGTCGACCTTACGTTCAATTGTCTGGCTGTTATCCTTATTATGTCCAATAACCTTACTGCTGTTAATTATCAAAATCTCTTAAGCCAAAAATAAAGCAGGTCGAGATATTTACAGTTCGATATTTTAAAATCAAAAAAAATCTGTAAAAACCGTTATAATTATCGCGGTTTTTAAAAGATATAACTTGTTAAAGAGTGATGCTATGAGCTACAGCAATATCCCAGCGGGTAAAGATGCGCCAAACGACATCTATGTCATTATCGAAATTCCTGCAAATGCAGCACCAATCAAATATGAAATCGATAAAGATTCTGATGCATTATTTGTAGACCGTTTCATGGGTACAGCAATGTTCTACCCAGCAAACTATGGTTATGTACCAAATACACTTTCTCTAGATGGCGACCCTCTAGACGTATTGGTGGTAACTCCACATCCAGTAGAGCCAGGTTCAGTTATTCGTTGCCGTCCTGTGGGTAAACTGAACATGGAAGATGACGGTGGTGTTGATGCGAAACTGGTTGCAGTTCCACACGACAAACTGACTCCGATCTACAAAGATGTTCAAGAATATACTGATCTTCCTCCATTACTGATCAGCCAAATCGAACACTTCTTCCAGCACTACAAAGACTTGGAACCAGGTAAATGGGTTAAGTTAAGTGGTTGGGAAGGTGCTGATGTTGCGAAACAAGAAGTACTTAGCTCAATTGCAGCTTATGCAGAAGCAAATAAATAATTCATTTGCTTTTCAGTTTAAGTCTTTAACTTTTTAAAGCTTATACAAAAAAACCTGCACAATGTGCAGGTTTTTTATTATGGCTTGAAATTCGGGTGAATTAGAATAATTTCACAGGAATATCTAACCAGATACGCCATTCGTTGGTGTCAGGCATATAGTAGTCATTTGCATAAGCAGCATCATTACGATAGTGAGAATAACGTAGACGCAGACTAGTATCCTTAGCAAAACCAGATTGAACGGTATATTTTACCTGATTGAAAAACTCTTGTTCTTTCGCGTTATTATCAGTCTCTGTGTCGATATCCCAGCCATATACAAAAGCTGAAGTCCAGTTCAGTCCAGGAATACCATATTTAGAAAAATCTAAATTGTATTGAAGTTGGGCTGATTTTTCGTCACGACCGTTAAAGTCTGAAAGATATGAGTTTGGCAAGTAGACACTTTGCACACCATCAGCATTTTCACCATATGCATAACCAGTGTTTCCAGTACTTTGTTGATAAGCCAACATAACACTATGAGCACCTTTATTATAAGTACTAGAAAGTGCCCAAATATTATTGCTACGATCAGATGAGTCTGATCCTAAGCGAGAAGATGATGCTGAAGCATCTTTATCCCACTCGGTATGATAACCACTGAAATCATGGGTTAAAGTACTATCATTCGCTAAAGCGTAGCTATAGTTTGCATTAATATAATGACGATCAAGTTTGTCCTTAACATCTACACCATAATATGAAGCATTTACGGCATCATTAAATTTATATTTTGCACCCCATACTACGGCACGATCCAGCTCAGCACCATCAGAGTTAATTTGGTTAGAAAGCTGATTTTCTGTGAATTTACCAGCAACTAAGTTTAAATTTTCAATTTCGTTACTTTGTACCAATAGACCAGTAAAGTATTCAGGCACTAGACGTGCAGTATTACTTGCAAGTACAGGAAGATCTAAAACTTGAGTACCATAAGTCGCTGTCGTATTTGACACACGAGCTTTCACATAAGCACCACCACGTGCCCAATGATCATAGGCGTCTTTAGTTCCATCAGCATTATTTTGAGGGTGGGTAGGAATCATACTGTTGCCTGTGTGACCATTTTCACCCAGTTTGATTGATGCATCCCCAATAATACCAGCACCAAAACCGACTGTACCCTTTGTGAAACCCGAATCTAATTTGACAATTGCTGTTTGAGCGAAAGAACTCGTATCACTATTTGGTGCAGTACCTTTATAGTCACGAGATAAATAACCAGTACGGAAAAGTACAGATCCTTCTGCGTCTTCTACAAAACCTTTAGACTCACTCTGCTCGCTAGCAAAAGCGGTTGAGATCAATGCAGCCTGAATCAAAACTGCCAATGTTAATTTTTTTGTGTTTTGCATTGGGAGAGAGCCTTATACAAATTGATGGAAATTTTTAGGAATTGTATAAGATTCGCTGAATAAATGTCATTTTTATTTACGATATTCCACTAAAGTCGAGGGATTTTTTTAATCTAAAGTGAATAATGGTAAGAGATCTAACAGTCTAAATCCTGACCATATAGTAAAAAAACAAATAAAAACAAAGATATTTTTTAAATCTAAATTCTCTGAAGGGTATGACTCATGAGTGCATCAATAATATTTAAAATTAAAATTCTTAGAATGAAAAAGTTGAGTGTTCAAAATCTTCATTTTCTGTATCAGACTCTTCATTAATAATTTCTTAAAAGTGAGAATTGATTATAAATTATTGAATTTTAATATATAAATATTTAATTTAAATATTTATAAATCCAAAAATGCGCATAGATTTCTGAATAATAAAAAGTCATTCCATGAGCATCACTTTTTCTTGCTTAGCACTATTTTGAACTTTTTAATCCAGAAATTTCTGAGTTTGAGCAAGAATCAAAAACTCGAATAGAGCAATCTGTTTCTTTACCTTTTATTTCTGCACCTTTTTTTAGCACAAAATTTAAGCAAAGCGAAAATAGATTCAAAATGGCGCAACTTGTAAATGATTATGTATAAGACCGACAAAAGAAAATAAATCTTTGAAAAAGGACCAATGTTAAAAATAATCTATCAAGGTACTTTTTTAAAAAAATTAAATATAATTTAAAAACAAAAACATAGATATTTATTTTATTTTTATTCATTAGATTTCAGTGGTTTTATTCCAGATTGGCATAGCTCTTGCAAATTTTGAACTTGAGTTTAATCAATATCATAAAAACGTCTCAGACGATCTGGGGGAGTCATACAATGAAATCAACATTAAAAGTATTATCTTTTGCTTTACTAGGTGCTGCATCTTCTTTCACTTTCGCGGATGAACCAGCTGCTGAACATTCAGTTTCTGGAAATATCAGTGTACTTTCAAGCTATAACCTGCGTGGGATTACCAACGCACCTGAAAATAGCGGAGCTACTTTACAAGGTGGGCTTGACTATAATCATGCCTCTGGCTTCTATGCTGGTTGGTGGGGTTCGACATTAGACTATGGTGATGATTTGCCCAATGCCTTTGAAAATGATTTTTATGCGGGCTATAACGGTTCAATCAATGAAGACTGGGGTTATACAGCGGGTTTAACTTATTATTACTATTATGATATTGGCAATACAGGCTCAAATGGTTTTGAAACCATGCTGGGTCTGACGTACAAAGATTTTGGTGTGACTGCTCAAACATTGCTTGAAGATCTTGATTGGGGTAATGCAGGGGATACTTATCTTAAAGGCACCTATAGCTATGCACTGCCAAAAGATTTTAGTCTGGATACTGCACTTGGCCTATATATTTATGCCAAAGATGGCGACATAAAAGGAACAGAAAACAGTTTCGGTTTCCGTCATTTCGATATCGGTCTAAGCAAGCCACTTGCTGATACAGGCATCACCGCCAGCATGAATTATATTTTTGGTGGTTATAACCGTTTTGAAGATAAACAGAAAAATAAAGTGGTATTAGGACTAGGCTACAGCTTCTAATCTTTGGGGTTTAAAAAAGGCGATCTCAGGTCCATTGCTGTCCCACAATTTTTCACAAGAGGAAGCTCAAATGAGCTTCCTCTTGTTTTATGGGTATTTTATCGGGTGAAAATAAAGCTTTTAAAGTTCTTCTTTCAAACAAATTCACTTGAATTATT
>NZ_VPDQ01000037.1:0-24188 GCF_013417535.1 Acinetobacter sp. YH12241
TTGTGATTAACGAGCGCAATGAAACCAATGTCAAAGGTGTGTTTGCTGCAGGTGACTGTACCACTGTTCCTTACAAACAGATCATCATCGCGACTGGTGAAGGTGCCAAAGCATCATTATCTGCCTTTGATTACATCATTCGCTCTGGTCAGTAAAAAAAAGAGCACCTGGAATCCCCACATTCCAGGTGCTTAATCTCAAACACCTATTATTATTTTCGCTTTATAGGAACTCAGGATGCTAACACCCGGGTTCCTTTTTTTAGTTATTGTTAGATCAGCCAAAAGCGTCCCCAATCGCTTTTAGCTGTTCCTTTCCTCTGGACAGTTTTTGTTTTCAACCCTTATTTTTATCTTTCCCCAAGGTTGTTCTTAGATGAAGTCATCAGACTTCATGCATCATTCAAGCTTTGAACAGATTCAAACCTTTAAATTTCTCCATTAACTGTTCTTGCGTTTCCCGATGCTCGGGATGCGGCACAATGCATTCAATCGGACAGACGGCAATACAGGTTTGATGATCATAGAAACCCACACACTCGGTACAACGATTGACATCAATTTCATAAAACTTCTCGCCCTCATAAATTGCTTCATTTGGGCATTCCGGTAAGCACATATCACAGTTGATACATTTATCGGTAATCAAGAGCGCCATTTTTTAACTCGCCTGATAAGCCAATGAAGAGGCTGAAATGTCTACAGATGATGATGGCAGATTACGGATCAGCAGGGCATACTGCATATCGACATCTGCTGGTATTGGAATCTCAACGATATGACCTGAACCTTTAGCATCTTCAATCAGATTGCCTTGACGGTCTTTGATCTCAGTTAAGGTAAAAGTGATGTTGCCTTTAGTGGTCATCAGCTCTAGTGAGTCACCAACGACAAAACGGTTTTTCACATCAATCTTGATATAGTCACCATTACGCTCTAATACTTCCCCACAGAACTGCTGATGATCGAAACTCGATGAACCATTTTCATAGTTTTGATATTCACTATGTACATGACGGCGTAGGAAGCCTTCGGTATAACCACGGTTTGCCAAGCCTTCCAGTTGAGTCATCAATGAAGGGTCGAATGGTTTACCAGCAAGCGCATCATCAATGGCTTTACGATAAATCTGGGCAGTACGCGCGCAATAAAAATAAGATTTGGTACGGCCTTCAATTTTCAGGGAGTGCACGCCAATCTTGGTCAGGCGTTCCACATGCTGTACAGCACGCAGGTCTTTGGAATTCATAAAATAAGTGCCGTGCTCATCTTCTTCAGCAGCAAACATATCTTCGTCATTACGTTGCAATAACACGGGTTCATCAAACTGGTGTTGAGCGATTTTATGGCTTTCATCCATATCTTTTGAACAACAGCCAGAATCAATATTTTTAACCGGGATCACATCGCCCGTTTCATCTTCTTTAGCTTCAAGTACCTTGTATTCCCAGCGGCAAGCATTGGTACAGGCACCCTGATTGGCATCGCGTTTGTTCATGTAGCCAGATAGCATGCAACGACCAGAATAGGCCATGCACAACGCACCATGTACGAACACTTCGATTTCGATATCTGGAACTTGCTGTTTGATTTCTTCGATTTCTTCGATGGACAGTTCACGTGACAAAATTACGCGAGTAAGTCCCATATTCTTCCAGAACTTTACAGTTGCCCAGTTCACAGCATTGGCCTGTACAGACAGGTGAATGTCCATGTGCGGGAAATGCTCACGCACCAGCATGATCAGACCAGGATCGGACATGATCAGCGCATCTGGCTGCATTGCCACGACTGGTTCAAGGTCACGAATAAAATTTTTCAGTTTGGAGTTATGTGGCTGAATATTCACCACGACATAGAATTTTTTGCCAAGCTTATGCGCTTCTTTGATGCCAATCGCCAGATTGTCATGGTCAAATTCATTATTACGAACACGCAAGCTATAACGCGGCTGGCCGGCATAGACTGCATCTGCACCATAAGCAAAGGCATAACGCATGTTTTTTAGGGAGCCAGCAGGTGAGAGAAGTTCGGTAACGTGAGAAATGCTCATGATAAAATCGAAAGACATATAAAAAGTACGTCTTTATTCTAGTCATCTAAAATCAGGATTCAACCTAGTAAATAACTCGGAATTGGCATAATTTAACTCAATTTCAAGTTAAAAGATAAACAGTAAACGGTTTAAAATATCCATAAATATTTCAGCCATTTTCAATAGATTCCAGTGTTTTTAAAATCTGGCAATGATTAATCGTGGTTGGGGTATTACAGCTTTCGCGAAGCGCCATTAACTGCTGTTTAAATAATTGTAATTCTTTAATTTTATTTGAAATATCTATAAGGTGCTGATCAATCATCTGGTTAACTTCACAGCAATCCTGTTCAGGATTCTGTTCCAGCTGAATCAGGTATTCGATTTCTTTTAAAGACATGCCTAAAGCACGACAGCGTTTGATAAAAATCAAGCGTTTTAAGGCCTCTTCGCCATAATAACGATATTGGTTACTTGCTCGAAAATTCGGCTGAATCAAACCTCTTTTCTCATAAAATCGAATGGTATCAGTACTTAAATCAGCTTTCTTGGCTATATCAGAAATCAAATAATGTGACATAAATACCTCAGGCTTGACCTTGGAGTGACTCTATAGTTTCTAATGACTTTATCGCATTCAGGATAAAAAATCATCGGAGAATAATATGGCCTGTAGTTGTAGTCATGAACCCGTGCCGCCCAAATCTAATAGCAAATTTAGAACAGCTTTATGGATTGCATTATTGATTAACCTGACCTTATTTTGTGTGGAGCTGATCGGCGGTGCTTATGCACATTCATCAGCGTTATGGGCAGATGCGCTAGATTTCTTTGGAGATGCTGTGAATTATGGTATTTCTCTGGCGGTGATTGGTGCAAGTCTGTATTGGCGTGCAACAGTTGCTCTGATTAAAGGATTGACCATGGCAGTATTTGGTCTGGTCGTCATTGGCAAAGTAATTTATGCCTTTATGCAAGGTATTCCACCTGAAGCCATTACGATGGGGATCATCGGGGTATTGGCCTTAATCGCAAACGTTGTCACAGCCATAATTTTATATGCTTTCCGGGATGGCGATGCCAATATGAAATCAGTCTGGTTGTGCAGCCGTAATGATGCAATCGGCAATGTGGCCGTCATTTTTGCAGCAGTGGGAGTCTTTGGCACTGGCAGTCTATGGCCAGATGTTATTGTTGCATTCATTATGGCAAGTCTAGGCTTAAGTGCTGGATATCATGTGGTGAAACAGGCTCTAGCTGAACGAGTATTGAAGCATGAGTCAGCCTGATCCTTAATATTAAATTTAATTATGAAAAAGCTGCTGATCAGGCAGCTTTTTATTAGCCTTAAGTCTAAAAAATAGATGAAAAATAAAGCTTTACAAATGCGATAAATTTAGGAAGAATCATGCGCGAAATTTAGAAAAGATTCATATAACTAAACAATTTAAATTTTTTAGTGTTTTTGAGGGGGAGCAATGAGCTTCATAAAACTACTTTCACTTTCAACTATTATACTGATGACTGGGTGTAGTTCTATGGTCGTCACTTATGATGCATCGGGTCAGGTGATTGGATCATGTAAAGCTACACGTGGTCTGCTTTCAACTGCTAGTGCTCATTGTAATGGATCAGGCAATGCAATTGGCGTGAACTACAATACGGTGGATGCCAAGACAGGTTTATTGCCAGTACCACCAAGTCAAAATCAGATTCATTTAGCACCATAAATCTTAGAGGGGAATATCATGAAATTATCAACACTTATTGCATTAGCAGCGACTATTGTACTAACTGGTTGTGCATCAACAGTGACTACATTTGACTCACATGGCCGTATGATTGGTTCATGCAAAGCAGAAAGCGGTTTTATTATCGGTGGTGGTGCAGGCTGTTCAGGTTCTGCAAACCAGGAAGGTCGCGATCGTTAATTTTTAATGATGATTGCAATAAAAAAACCGAAGCCTAAGCTTCGGTTTTTTCTTTATCCATCAAAAAATTATTTTTGATCAGGTAAAGCAAAGGCAATGATATAGTCGCCAACATCTTTAGAGTGGCTTGCACCACCTGCAGAAATCACAACATATTGTTTGCCAGTTTTTGGAGATTTATAAATCAGCGGTGCACCAACAGCAGCAACAGGAAGCTCAGCTTTCCACACTTCTTTACCAGTTTTTGAATCAAGTGCACGTAGGTAATAATCTTGAGTACCTGCGAAGAACACCAGACCAGAAGCGGTCGAAGTAGGACCACCCAGTGTAGGCATACCTAAAGGAATTGGCATATGGGTTTTAACACCTAATGGACCTAATTCTTTTGCTGTACCCATTGGTACTTCCCAAACGACTTTTTTAGATTTCAAGTCGATGGCAGTCATGGTACCAAACGGTGGTTTGTTACAAGGAACACCCAGTTTAGACTGCATGATGTCAATTTTCACACCAGCATAAGGACCAGCTAATTGTGGACGTACTGTACCCATGAATCCTGGTACTTCGTCAGTTGAGATATGATATTTACTCATATCTTCTTTACGAACCAATGACATACGCAGTGGCATACGCATATCGTTGACGTACATCATGCCAGTAGATTCATCAATGGAGATACCACCCCAGTTGAAACCACCAAGCAGACTAGGCCATTCGATATATGGTTTTTCACCAGGTGCAGTGTATAGACCGTTATAGACAGAATCTTTAAAGTCGATACGACAAGCCAATTGGTCAAAGGTTGAGATCCCCCACATATCCTGTTCAGTCAGTGTCGCATTACCAATTTGTGGCATGCCAACAGAGAATGGTTGGGTAGGAGAAAGTTTTTCACCTTCAGCACCGTTGGTGTCGACTGGACGTTCTTCCACTTTAGTGACTGGTTTACCAGTACGGCGGTCAAGAACGAAGATTTGACCCATTTTGGTAGTTTGAATCAACGCTGGAACTTTTTTGCCATGATCATCAGTCATGTCATAAAGTACAGGTTGTGACGGTAAGTCATAGTCCCATACATCATGGTGAACAGTTTGATAAGTCCAAACAGTTTTACCAGTCAAGGCATTAACCGCAACAATTGCAGAACCGAATTTTTCTTTGGCTGCGTTACGGTCACCACCCCAGTAGTCAGGAGGACCATTACCTGTAGGCAAGTAAACCAGATTCAGGTCTTTGTCATAAGTCGGGATGGTCCACATGTTTGGTGTTTCTAAAGTAAAGCCTTTGCCATCTTTAGGTTCACCAACCAGTTCAGGATTACCGACATCCCAAGCCCAAGCTAATTTACCAGTACGAACGTCATAGGCACGTACGACACCAGATGGTTCGCCATGTACGATATCACGTACCCAGCCACCTAATACAGCGACATGCCCTGCAATGAGTGGAGTAGAAGTTGGGTGATAACGTTTACTTTGTTCAGTAGGACCCATGTCATGCAGAACATCGACCTGACCGTTAACACCAAATTCTGGACATAAAGCACCAGTTTTGGCATTTAAGGCAATTAAACGACCATCAACAGTAGAAGTCAGGATACGTTGTGGACAAGCTTTAATACCCGGTGCTTGTAGGTCTGCTGCAGTTAAAGATTTGTCTGTAGTTGCATCATAGTAACCGACACCACGGCAGGTAATATGCTCTGCAGTTTTCGCATGGGGATCATATTTCCAAAGTGCTTTACCGCTGTCACCATCAATCGCTGAAATGATGTTAGTTGGTGTACATGAGTACAATGTGCTGCCAATTTGGATCGGTGTATTTTCATCGACACCCGCAGAAGTATCACGACCAGTGTGATAAGTCCAAGCCACTTTCAGATCTTTGACATTTTCAGGGGTAATGTCAGTGTACGGCGCAAAGCGGGTACCGTTACCATTACGACCGAAATATTCCCAGTTGTCCGGGTTTTCTGCATTCGGTTTAGCCAGAGCAGGGTCTTGTACGATATCAACAGGATTGAGGATTTTGCCGTGCGGGAAGAAAGCAGCAATCAGGGCTGCGACACAGGCAAAGAAACCGGCAAAGCCAACAAGATTGGCAGCTTTGATTTTTGCAGCATTGAGTGCTGGCAGGCTTTTGCTTGCCCACATGCTGAGGACAAACAGAATAGTTGGAACCACCAGACGTGGAATATATTGCCAGAAGCTCAAACCTTGAACTTCAGCAATTGCCCAAAGGATGGTTGCAATAAAAGTAATAATAGAAAGCCAGAAACCAAGGGCTTTTTTCATCGCATAGAAAATGGCGATTGCAACATAGGCAATCCCTGCAATGAGATAATAACTTGTACCACCGAGGCTGAGTAATTTAGCGCCTTGAATGATCAAGTACAGCGCAACAAGTAAAGTCAGTACGACTACAAAATATCGATAGACTTTAGACCCTGTACGCTCGATAGAGGAGGGTTGTTCAGTGCTCATACCTTGCCTATAAAAAACGGCTTGGTTGCATAAACGGTGAAACAGGAGAATGGGATCAAAACAGATCGAATTTAAAGTTTACAGAGTTTATGTAACTAAGTCTTTAGCGAGGATAAATCCTCAGGAGAAATCAATTACAGTTACATATTCTAACATTTAAGAAGGAATTTTTGACTAAAAAATATAATGTGAGTATTGATATTTATCATTTATTTTATTGTTTTAAACAATTGTGTTTTTCTAAGTGTCCTAATTATAAGAAATTTTAAGTCAAGAATAGCTTGGGTTAATTCTTTTAAATTAAGACTTATGGAATATAAAAAACGCATGCTTAAAGCATGCGTTTTAGGATTGCAAAAGAATTTTTGCAGATTATTTTTCTACGAATGCACGTTCAATTACGTAGTCACCCAGAACACCCATACGTGGAGATTCTTTCAGACCGTGTTGGTCCAGCAGTGCAGCAACATCGTCAAGGAATGCAGGAGAACCACATAGCATTGCACGGTCAGTTTCAGGATTGAAACGTGGTAGTCCGATTTTCTCGAACAGTTGACCAGATTCAATCGCAGTTGTTACACGACCTTGCGTATGGAACTCTTCACGAGTGACAGTTGGGTAATACACTAATTTTTCTTTAGCACCCAATTCACCAAAGAATTCGTGGTTTGGAATTTCGTTAAGAATCAAATCTTGATAAGCCAGTTCTGAAATGAAACGTGTACCGTGAACCACGATGATTTTTTCAAAACGTTCATAAGTTTCTGGATCACGGATTACAGAAAGGAAAGGTGCAAGACCAGTACCCGAAGAAAGCAGGTACAAGTTTTTACCTGGGTTTAAGTCATCAAGAACCAGCGTGCCTGTAGGCTTTTTAGAAACCAAGATTTCGTCGCCAACTTTTACTTTTTGCAAAATAGAAGTAAGAGGACCATCTGGCACTTTAATAGAGAAAAACTCTAGCTCTTCTTCATAGTTTGCACTTGCAATTGAATATGCACGCATTAAAGGCTTGCCATTGACTTCAAGACCGATCATCACAAACTGACCGTTTTTAAAACGTAATGCAGTGTCACGAGTCGTTTTAAAAGAGAATAAAGTGTCATTCCAATGGTGGACGTGAGTAATCTTTTCGACGTTAAAAGCAGCCATTAAAGGTCTCAATAAGTTATCAAATTAGAACAGGTTGCTATTCTAATCTAAATTCATTCTCTATAAACTGAATATATTTAATTGAGCTTATCAAAAAAAGTGATTATGACCGAACTCACTCTGCCGATTATTGGCTATATGCATTCTCCCTATAAAGAAAAGTTTGGCATCCCGCGTCAGCCTAATTTGGTACAGGTTGAAAGCTATATTGAAATGACCGGTTCATATAATGATTTACTCGCATTTGAAGGCATCGAAGAGTTTAGTCATCTCTGGTTAGTCTGGCAGTTTCATGATAATAAAAATCAGCAGAGCCAGCAATTTCGTCCGCAGGTTCGTCCACCCCGTTTAGGCGGAAACCAGAAAATCGGGGTGTTTGCGACACGTAGTATGTACCGTCCTGCACCCATTGGTTTATCTGTGGTAAAGCTTAAAGAAGTTAGAAAAGTAGGGAAATCGATACGTGTATATGTGAATGGCAGTGATTTATTAGATGGTACTCCGATTGTCGATATTAAACCTTATATTCAATATTCGGATGCAGTGATTGATGCACAAAGTGGCTATGCACAGGAGGAGCCGGCACGTAAGTCCGTGATGTGGAGTAAGGACGCTGAACAGCAAAAAAAATTATTATTAGAAAAAGGAAAAATATCTGTTCAATTGCTAGAAGAACTTGAAGCCGTGTTATCTCTCGATCCTAGGCCGGCATATCAGGATGATGAGAACCGGGTTTATGGAATGAAGTTTGCGGACTTGGATGTGAAATTTAAAGTTACTTTAGCTGATATTGTAGTCGATCAGTTAATTTTTTGAATTTTTAAAATGAAATACTGATTTAAAAATAGGAACCTCAACTAAATTGAAGTCCCTATTTAATATGAATATAAAGCACTCGAAGTACTTTATATCACGTTATTATGAGTATTTTTTAATTTGCTTTCTTAATTCTTCAGATGCAATATTATTAAATAAAGTGCATGCATTCTCTTGTAAAGTTGCATACTCCTGTAGAGCTGGTTTGTCCTGAGCAGATGCTGAATTAACCAGTGCTTTAGATGCGGCTAAAATATTTTTAATATTATATTCTTCTCCAGCTGGATGATAATCAACTTCATAATATTTGCTCTTATATTCAGCTAGTCCCCATTGCTGATCTTCTCTAAGATCTAGATATGCTATAGCATCCTTGAAAGTATGTTTGGCATATTTACTATCTTTTGAAATATCAGCCCATTCAAGTTTCAAATAATCTTGTACATAATCTTCAAGTGAATATTTATATAGCTCAATATATTTTTGTGAGTTATCAATAGTTTGAAATTGAATACAAGTAGATCCGGTAGGGAATATTGAATTAGAAAGTACTCGATAAAAATCTTCCCCTTTTTCTCCCATAGGGTAGGTATCGAGTAAATTATATTTTAAATTGACATAATGCTCTGGACTGAGGACTTGAGCAATATTTTTACCACTAATATCAAAGACCTTGAATGTAAGTGTACTGCTTAATCCTGTGGAATTAATTGGAGAATATGGAACTTGCTTCCAAGTGGTTGCATTAGCCGTAATAGTCCCTTGCAATTTGCCATAGGTCGCATGTGTAGAACCGTGATCATATAATCCATTTTCAGTTAGATAGAAAGTTTCACTTTCATCCCAGCCTGTTGTCTCATCAACTTTAATATAGACATTCCCTTGATCAAAGGTTAGCTGTTCAATTTCATAATTTAGATCCGAGTCGGAATATTCATCAATATAGAATGATGACCATTGTTGGAAGTCAGGTTTTGTAAGGGTAGTATTTCCAGTTCCAGTTCCAGTTCCAGTTCCAGTTCCAGTTCCAGTTCCAGTATTACCGCCATTTGAATCAGAAGATGAACCCCCACCACAAGCACTTAGCATGAATGCACTAAAAATTGCGAGTGATAAATTCTTAAATTTCATAAAAATCCCTATAAAAAATCGTAGTAATAAAATTGTTTTTTAAAATAAAGCAGACTAATTATAGCGAATAAATATAAAAATTAAATTTGCAAAATATATAAAAATTAACTATTTAAATATACTTAACAATCAAAATACCATCCACCACAAAATACCAATCAACACCGCCATATGCAAAATCTGTACTGGCGCAAAGTACAGGGAAAATTTGAAACCACCTGTTACAGCAGCATTGACTGACTTGGCTACAGCATGTGCGCCCAGCCCCAAAAGCAGGGCATAGATCAGCCGGGTATTGGATGGATCTCCTTGAATGACCACGCTTGCCATTGCGGCATGAATTTCAAATAAGGATGCAAATAAAGTACCAGCAAGAAGACCAGCATTGCCCAGTAATATTTCCAGACCGTAAACTCCAGCCTGAATCAGGGTTAATGCAGCAGCGATAATCACAGCTTCTTTGAGACTAAACATTTTACTATCAGAAGATTCTGGAGACTCCTGATTTTTAGCAGGTTCAGCTTTATGTAATAATACAAATGCACATGCAGCCAGAATAAGCATAGCCACCAATGAAGGTAGGAGCAGAATTTTTAGCCAATCCCAGGAAACGCCTCCCACTACAATAAACAATAGAACTAATGTCGAAATGCAGGACATCAGGGCAGCACCAGCATTGGATTTTGCATCCATTTCACCTTTGCGCACCTGTATCCCTAATTGAGCAATAGTGGCTGTACTGGAAACAAAACCCGAGGCAATTGAAGACAATATCAAGGCATTTTTAGTCGAGAAGAAACGTTTAGCGATATGTGCCAAAGCTTGAACTACCAGAATCAGAGTTACTAATTTTAAAATCAGATAAGGGTTCAGCACTTCACCCCATAAAGGCCGGTCAGGGGTTAGCGGTAAACCAATCAGAATCAAGGCTAATAATAGTAATCCATCCCTAAATTCAGCCTCAGTAATCCACTGTCCGGCAATATTATGCATAGAGTGTTTGGCCATTAAAATTATCGTGATCAGAACTGCTAGTCCTGCAGCCAGAGGAATATTCCACAGACAAATCGCCCCAATAAAATAGGTCATGATAAAGGCCAATTCGGTGGTAATCCCCGGATCTTCTATCTGGTTTCTAATAGAAAAAATGACAATACCGCCAATAATGAGTGCACCGGCCAGACCCATTGCCATTCCGAATAAAAAGCACAATGCGCCTAATAAAGCACAGATCGCAAAAGAGCGTAGCCCTGCAAAACTGGCCTGTTCTTCACGCTGTTTGTGCCGTTCACGTTCCAGACCAATCAATAAGCCACATCCTAAGGCAGCAGTCAGGATAGTAAGCAATTCATGAAAGGAACTACTTTCATTTAAGGGAACTACGCTTAAATCCATACCTGGCCTCAGCGATTGAATAAGATATCCTGATTGAAATATAGGCGAAAAATTGACATATCGACAAGCAGAAAAAGGTTATGACCTCAAACCCATGTGATGTGTTTATCATTTATGAGAAACAATATTGCTTTTAAGTTTGGAAGTCGCGATGGAATGCGAAAAACAGGAAAAACTTGTTATAGTGGAGGCAGTTTTGGGGACCATCGATCATGAAATTTGATTTTGAAATTGATACAGGCTGGTGTTTGGATCAGCTTTTAAAAGACGGAAAAATAACTGAACGTGACCGGATGCGAGTTCAGACCACACATCGTCAACGTGAACAAATAAAATGGCATCCCTTGCAATGGATCGCGCACTTTAGTCTGGTTGATCAGTCCCATCCTCAAAGTACTTTGACACTCAACCGTTTATGTCAGTGGCTGGCAGAAAAAACCGGTTTAATGTTCTATATCATCGATCCACTCAAAGCTGATGTGCAGGCCTTGACCAATGTCATGTCACAGGAATATGCACTGCGTAACCGTATTCTGGCAGTAGAAATTCAACCAGATAAAGTTCTGATTGCTACAGATCAGCCTTATAAAAATGAATGGGTCTCAAACCTCGAACAGAATATTGCACCGAAAAAAATTGAACGAGTATTGCTTAATCCGGAACAGCTTCAGCGTTATATTGTTGAGTATTATCAGGTCAGTCGTGCAGTCAGTGGCTCGCAAAAATCATCTGCTTATGACCGGGAAAATAAAGGCGTAGAAGCCTTACTGCAACTGGGTGATTCACAGAATCCGGATGCCAATGACCAGCATATCGTGAAACTGGTGGATTGGGTGCTGCAGTTTGCCTTTGAGCAGGGTGCCAGTGATATTCATATGGAACCGCGCAAAGACACCGGCAAGATCCGTTTCCGGATTGATGGAGTATTGCATACCATCTATAACATGCCAGCCAATACCTTGACCGCAGTCGTTTCCCGAATCAAGATTCTGGGCCGGATGAATGTGGCAGAAAAACGTAAACCACAGGATGGTCGTTTAAAAACTCGGACTCCAAAAGGGCAGGAAACTGAACTGCGTTTATCGACCTTACCTACCGCATTTGGTGAAAAGCTAGTAATGCGTATCTTTGACCCAGAAGTTCTAGTCAGAAGTTTTCAGCAGCTCGGTTTCGAAGGGCATCTGCTCAATGACTGGAATAATCTGACCAGCCATAGTCACGGTATTATTCTGGTCACCGGACCGACCGGTTCTGGTAAAACCACCACACTGTATTCCACTTTAAAGCAGCTTGCGACTGAGCAGGTGAATGTCTGCACGATTGAAGATCCGATCGAGATGCTGGAACCAAGCTTTAACCAGATGCAGGTCAATAACGGAATTGAACTGGGCTTTGCAGATGGTGTACGTGCACTGATGCGTCAGGATCCTGACATTATTATGGTCGGCGAGATTCGTGACCAAGATACGGCCAATATGGCGATTCAGGCAGCATTAACCGGTCACTTGGTACTTTCTACCCTGCATACCAATGATGCGCCGTCGAGTCTGACCCGTTTGCATGATCTGGGCGTACAACCATTTTTAACAGCAGCGACTATACTCGGGGTTCTGGCCCAACGTCTGGTGCGTAAGCTATGCCCACACTGCAAGCAGGAGAGTTTTCTGGATGAGCAGGAATGGCAACATCTGGCAGTGGACTATCTTTTACCACGTCCGGAATTTGTTTTTAAAGCAGTCGGTTGTGAAGAGTGTCGCCATACCGGTTATAAAGGCCGAATTGGGATTTATGAGTTTATGCCGCTTAGCCTGACCACCAAGCAATTGATCGGAGCGGATGCTAACCTGAATCAGTTACGTCAGCAGGCAAAAAAAGAAGGGGTAGAACCTTTACGGATTGCCGGTGCTCGCAAGATTCTGGAAGGGGTCACCACGCTTGAAGAGGTCTTAAGAGTTGTGCCATTAAATTAATTCTAAAGATGAAGCGATCTTAAGATTCAATTCATCTTCGGCTGTTTTAATAGCATTATCGAAACAGGGCAAGACTTTAAAAAGAGGTAACTGCAATGAAAATGATGATGAATACTGTTTTAGCAGCAGCATTAATGGGTTCAATTGGGACTGTCGCAGTTGCGAGTAGTGAAACTGCGGTGAATCAGGCTGCATTTGCTAAAACGACTACAGTTAAGCAAGCATTGACCATGAAAGATGACAGCAAGGTTCAGCTGAAAGGTTATGTGGTAAAAGCTGTCGGTGATGAAAAATACCAGTTCCGCGATAATACTGGCACCATTACTGTCGAAATTGATGATGAACTTTGGCAGGGTAAACCTGTATCAGCTAAAACACCTGTGGTAATCATTGGTGAAGTAGACATTGACTATAAACCTGCGAAACGTGTTGAAATTGATGTCGACCAAGTTCAGTTCTAATTTCAGCATAATTTCCTGAACTGAATCTGAAGACAGCAACAAAAAACCACATGCAAGTTACCAAAAAGCATGTGGTTTTTTTTTGAGTCTGGAACTTTTTCAAGGCAAGATAGAAAGATAAAATAAGCGGAGCATAGCATGCGTATTCTTTTGGCAGAGGATGATGAATCTCAGGCGGAAAGTATTCAAACTTGGCTGGAAATGGACGGTTATGTAATTGATCGGGTTGATCGTGGGGATCATGCCATTCTGGCGATTGAACAGCATCAGTATGACTGTATTTTGCTGGATCGTGGCCTGCCGAATGCAACTGGAGATGACATTCTTAAAAGCTTGCGCAATAAACAGAAAGATACGCCCGTTATATTTATCACCGCCAAGGACAGTATTCATGATCGGGTTGCAGGACTCGATCTGGGGGCCAATGATTATCTGGTAAAACCTTTCAGTCTGGAAGAACTTTCCGCTCGCGTGCGTGCCCAGCTCAGACAAAAACAGCAAATGCCAAATCATGTCCTGCAATGGCAGGATCTTAGTCTGGACACCCAAGCCAAGACTGTAATGAAGGCGGGGCAGAGCATTAATCTGACTGCAAAAGAATTCCAGATTTTATATAAGCTGATGCAAAAACCAGAACATATCATTACCCGAGAACAGCTGCAAGAATCACTCTATGCCTGGGGAGATGAAATCGAAAGCAATGCGATTGAAGTCTTTATTTATCAGCTACGTAAAAAAATTGGCAGTCAGATGATTAAAACCATTCGTGGCTTGGGCTACCGGATGCATAAACCCGAGGCCTCCATATGAAGGCACCCATTTCCCTGCAAAGCCGGCTGATTCAACATGCCATGTTCAGTTCCATACTGGCAGGATTTCTGGCGTGGCTGCTGTTATTGGGAATTTCCAGCTATCAGGCGATTGATTTGCATGATGACCTGATGGAGGAAATTTCAGAGTTACTTTTAGGAGATGTTAACCAGGCCAAAAATACGCAGGTTGATGAAATCAGTGAGCAGTTTGATATTCAATATGCCTTACTACTGAATCAGCAGGTACTGACCACTTCAATTGATGATGAACTGATTAATGAGATACCAGTTGCACAGAAAAACGGGTTTCACTTTGATTATGAAAATGGTCATTTTATTCGAATTCTGATTGCTGAAGATCAAGACTTGAAAGTGAAAGTGGTACAACCGCTTTCGGTACGCTTTGATGAGCTTTGGCAAACGACTTTAGGTTTCGCCGGGATTTTATTTATCCTATGGATATTACAGTGGCTGATTTTACGTTTTGCCATTAAGCGGCAATTAAGACCTTTAAATAAAATTTCCCGAGAAATCGGTTCTAAATCTGCACAGGATCTCACTCCGGTTCAAAGTCCTGATCCTGAGATTACTGAATTGCAACCGATTATCCGTCAGCTGAATGCCATGTTGAGCAGGCTGGAAAAGTCATTGGCTGCCGAGCAACGTTTTACTGCCGATGCTTCACATGAGTTGCGTTCCCCATTGTCTGCCATTCAAATGCGTTTACAGGTGCTGAAACGTAAATATCAGGAAGATGCTCAACTTAGGCAAGCGTTACAGATGATTCAGAATGACGTCAACCGCGGAACGCAGATTCTGGAAAACTTACTGCTATTGGCTCGGCTTGATCCAGAACATGCAGAGCAGTTGCCCAAACAGCAGGTGAATCTTAAAGTATTGGTTCAGGAGGTCTTACAAGCTTTACAACCTTTTGCTCAGGAAAAAGAGATCCACTGGAACTTAAAACTTGAAGATGCAGTGATTGAAGCAAATGCAGAGCTGATTTTTAGCTGTATCCGCAATCTGGTTGATAATGCCATTCGTTATACGCCGATGCAGGGACAGGTCGAAATCAGGACGATAGTTGAAGGTCAGAATCTACAACTTATGATTGAAAATTCGGGAGAGGGAATTCAGGAAGAAGTTGTTCAACGTTTAGGTGAGCGTTTTTACCGCGCCTTGGGCACGCGAACACAAGGTTCAGGTTTGGGATTGTCGATTTGTCAAAAGATTATGCAGTTACATACGGCCAAGATTGATTATGCGCCGTCAGTTTTGGGTGGGCTTAAAGTTTCATTAATTTTTCAATCTGAAGAATAAAGATATTAGATATAGCAATTAAAAAAAGCAGTATGCGCTGATTCATACTGCCTGTTCCCACGTTTATTATTTTTGGAGTATTTAAATTACTTAGTCAGGATGAGACGATTGTTACGAGTCAAACGTAGACGGTATTCTTCACCCGCATGCATGATCCGGATTTCTCGTCCTAGCGCAAATAAATTGTTCGAATGCAACATCGGTAGCGCATGCTGAGTATCATTATTGCGGGTAAATAGGCTAAATGGTGCGTTCATTCCGTCGACTCCGTGGTGTGTTTTGGATTGATTTAAATGATAATCATTATCGAATAGATCTGTCAACGAATAATTGCTGCATTTATAAAAAACTCTAATTTGCTTACAATCTGTAAAACTTCAATAGTTCAGAACATTATGTCTAAAACCACAATTCATGTCGCAATCGCTATTTTATTTCATCAAACTCAGGTTCTGGTCGGTTGGCGTGAAGCTAAACAGCATCAGGGCAATAAATATGAGTTTCCAGGCGGAAAAGTAGAACAGGGCGAATTGCCTATAGAGGCATGTCGACGTGAAGTGATTGAAGAAGTCGGAATTGACATCGAACAATGGCAGGCTTTTGATTTTATTTCGCATGAATATGAAGATGTCATCGTCAATCTGCATATTTTCCATGCTTCGGTTCAGCCAGAACAATTAGCTGGAATCAAGCAGCCTTGGCGCTGGTATAGCCGGGATGAACTCAGTGAACTAAATTTTCCTAAAGCCAATCAGGCCATGATTCAAAAGCTGCAATGGCCGAGAAAGATCAAAATTTCTGAAGACTTGAGTCACCTGAATAATCTGGAAACAGACCAGATGCTGTATTGGCGAGTAATGGCCAGCCCTGAACACATTAGCCAGTTACAGCAGATTCCAGTCGATCAGTTATCCAGATTGATCATTAATCAGGAACTTTGGTCACAATTGAATGAATTGCAGCAGCAAACCATTCGTACGCTTCACCTGAAACAGTCTCAATTGATGCAACTGCAAAAAGGGGAGTTAGCTGGTGGCTATCGTTATCTTGCAGCCTGTCACGATCTGGAAGCATTAAAACATGCAGAAAACATAGGCTGTGAAGCAGCTTTACTCAGCCCGGTACTGGCAACAGAAACACATCCTGATACCGCAGCTTTAGGCTGGGAAAAATTTAAACAGATGGCTGAACAGGTACAGATTCCTGTATTTGCCTTAGGCGGTATAAAAGCTGAAGATCTAGACCATGCTCAAAACCAGCATGCTTATGGGATTGCAGGGATCCGTTATGTTTAAGTCAGAAACTTATTATAAATAACCGGGCTCACGCCAGGGCCTTAAAATTTCTTTAAGGCCTGCTGAGCTTGCTGAATGGCTTTGGTGTTTTTTTGCAGTTGAGCTGCTTTCAGGCGCACCTGCCAGAGCTGCTTTTTCATTGCATTGGTCTGCGCATAGCTCAAACCACGTAAGGCGAAAGCATCTGCACGGGCCGGCTGGTTTTTACGGTTTGCGATCAAGCCAAGATACAGATAAGTTTCTGAAGCTTGGGGCGCCAAACGCTGAGCTTGTACTGCAGAAGTTTCAGCTTGATTATATTGCTGCTTGCTATAGGCCTGCTGAGTTTGCTGCATCAATTTTTTAAATGCAGGTAAGTTACGTCCATCATCAAACTTTTGTGCCTGAGGCTTTTGCTCAGGGATCACAATCTTCTGACGTTTAATCTCCGGTCGATCATAGGGCGTAATCACTACACCATCAGGTGTAGAGGATTTTGGTTTCTGCTGAACCGGAGGTTTAGTAGGAGCCGCAGGCTGTTCTGGCTCCGACATGCTTTGGCAGCCCACCAGACCGAGGATGAGCAGACCAGGAATCAATTTTCTTAACATAAACATAGACTCAATTATTGGCTATAACTTCCACTCGCGATAATACGGGTTTGTTTAGCAACTTCGCGTTCTATTTCTGTTTCACTTTCTTGTATATAACGACTGACATCATCATCTTCCTCATCTTCTGGTGAAGGTTCTGAATCAATCGTATAAGGTTCAGTGGCGTAATGCGAGATGCCACAAGCAGTTGCCTGATTAGGCAAGGCATGACGTGAAATCGGAATATACATGGCACCATCACAGCCTTGGGCAGTCAGTTTACCTGTATAACGGTCCAGCCAGTGCCATTCAATTTCATTAGGCTGAGCCAGATTCACCGGCTTCTGATGCAGCTGTTTCATGACATTGGTCCAGACCGGAAGTGCACCTGAAGAACCGGTTAATCCAGTGACTTTGTTGTCATCCAGACCTAACCAGACCACTGTCATATAGTTGCCAGAATAACCTGCAAACCATGAATCACGGGTATCGTTTGTCGTACCCGATTTACCCGCCAGATTCAGGTTGCGTGGCAAACTGTTATAGGCAGAACGACCAGTACCACTCGACATGACCTGTTGTAAACCATAATTCAGAGCATAGGCTGATGCTGGATCAATCGTCGGCTGAACACTTAAGCTGTAACGTTCAAGCGAGCGGCCATTCGCATCGACTACAGAACGAATCGATTTCACCGGATATTTAAAGCCACCTGTTGCGAAGTTACCGTAAATATTCATCACTTCCATCGGTGACATATCTACTGCACCTAAATAAATAGATGGATAAGAAGGAATGTCAGAAGTCACACCGAATTTTTGCAGATGGTTAATAAAGGTCGACAGGCCAAATTCCTGTGCCAAACGTACCGCAGACAGGTTATAGGATTGTGACAGGGCAAGAGACATCGGTACTACACCATGTGCGCTACCACTATAGTTTTTCGGTGTCCAGGGTTTGCCATCACTTTGAATGGTGATCTGACTGTCTTCAATTGGACTGGCCCAGTGATAGCGATTCGATTCTAGTGCTGTCAAATAAATCACCGGTTTGAGTAATGAACCCACCTGACGCTTGGCATCTAAAGCACGGTTAAAACCGGTAAAGTCCTGAGTAGAACCTACCGCTGCAACCAGTTCGCCATTTTCAGGGTGTGCGACCAGAACAGCACCTTGCAAATCTTTTAGACGACCTGGATTGCCTTTACTTAAACGGGCTACACTTTCCTTAAAGCTGTCCTGAATTCGGGTTTGTGCCAATGGATCTAAGGTTGTGAAAATACGCAGACCCTGGTTGGTTAAATCAGTTTCCTGATATTCGGTACGCAACTGACGGCGAACGATATCCAGAAAATCCGGGAAGCGAGCAGGGCCTAAAGTTGGTTTGGAAATGACGTTCAGCGGACGGGCAGTTTCTGTTTCATACTGATCTTGGGTCAGATTACCCATTACCAGCATATTATTTAGAACCACATCACGACGTTTTTTCGCAAGTTCAGGATTACGCCATGGGTTATACAGGCTTGGACCTTGGACCAGACCGACTAAAAAGGCCTGTTGGGAAATATTCAGTTCACGTAGTGGCAAGCCAAAATAAAATTGTGAAGCCAGACCATAACCGTTTACAGAATAGTTGCCATTCTGGCCCAGATTCACTTCATTTAAATAGGCTTCCAGAATCTCATCTTTGCCATAATGCAATTCAATCAGCATTGCCATAAAGGCTTCATTCACCTTACGTTTTAAGGTGCGTTCTGGTGTTAAGTAGAAATTCTTGACCAGCTGCTGGGTGAGGGTTGAACCACCTTGACGTTTACCACCAGTAATATTACTTACCACTGCACGTGCAATCCCGCGTGGAGATACACCATGGTGATTGTAGAAATTACGGTCTTCAGTGGCAATTAATGCGTCAATTAACGGTTTAGGCACTTTATTGAGCTTAATCAGCACACGGTCTTCATTATGCTGTGGATAAATACCACCAATCAATAAAGGTTCCAGACGGGCAATCCCGCTAGAAGAGGGTTTGGTCGCACTTACTTCAGCAATCTGATCGCCATCAAAGCTGACTTTCAATACCTGTTCAGGTTCAACGCGATCGCCAAAATCAAAGCCACGGGTATGCACATACATGGTATTGCCAGTGCTGACAAAGCTGCCCGATTTGGTATAGCTGTCCGAACCTTTATAACCCAGTAATTTTAATTCTTGTTGGAAATCCTGCTGGCTGACCGGGGCATTTACATACACTTCCATCGGGCGTGCGAAAACCTTGGCCGGAATATCCCAACGTTGACCTTCAAATTTTTCACGCACAATATTATCTAATTTAATCAAATAGATACTAAATGCTACAAATGCAGAAATGACTAGAATGGAGAAGATTAAGGCAATGAACCCCATACCTCGTTCAGATTTCATAAATGACGATAAGACCCTGTGAAATTGTGCTAATCATGCGAAGCTTTTCATTATTTTGCAATATTTAATCAATTATTGAGATTAAAATTAAAATTAAACTTCACATTTTCTCCTTAATTTCAATCTATTTCAATTCAATCCTGCACAGCTTTGTCATGTTATAAATTGTCATCCTATTCAAGCTTAATGTTATGATAAGCAGGATTCGAAGCGGAGCGACGACACTGGTGCAAATTTCCCACAAGACATTTCGAAATATCGGGTTGATTGGACGCCCGGATAAATCTTCAGTGGTTGAAACCTTATGCCTGATCCACGATCATCTGCTCAATTTAGGTCTACATCCTGTTTTTGATGCAGATACAGCTGAACTGGTTCCTTATCAGAATACCCAAACAGTTAGCCGCGCCTTGTTGGGTGAAGTGGTTGATCTAGTCATTGTGGTAGGTGGGGATGGTTCACTGTTACATGCAGCGCGGGCATTGGTAAAATACAATACGCCAGTGATCGGGGTGAACCGTGGTCGTTTGGGCTTCCTGACAGATATCAAGCCAACTGAAGTCATCTTTAAACTGGATCAGGTATTAAAAGGTGATTTTCAGGCAGAACGCCGTTTCTTGCTGGAAATGGAAGTTCGCTCCAAAGGTGAAATCATCTATGATGCGATTGCCCTGAATGATGTGGTCTTGCACTCCGGTAAATCGGTACACATGATTGATTTCGAGCTGAATATTGATGGACAATATGTCTATCGCCAGCATAGTGATGGTCTGATTGTATCTACACCGACCGGTTCAACAGCCTATGCGCTTTCCGGTGGTGGGCCGATTGTGCATCCAAGTATGGATGCAATTGTGCTGGTGCCGATGCATCCGCATACCTTGTCTTCACGTCCGATTGTGGTCGGAGGGCATAGTGAAATTAAACTGATGATTCGTGAAAATCGCGTACTGCCGATGGTGAGTGCGGATGGACAACACAGTGTGTCTTTGAATGTTGGCGATAGCGTCCATATTCGTAAGCATCCCTTTAAACTGAATCTTCTGCATCCGCCAGGTTATGACTTCTATAATGCATGTCGAACCAAACTGGGCTGGAATCAGGACTTCGACTATCTTAAGCAGGATTAAATATGAATATTGAACAAATGCTTGCCGTACTCAATCCTGAGATTGTAGAACGCTTAAGAACAGCCATTGAAATTGGCAAGTGGCCAAATGGTGTAGCACTGACTCAGGAGCAGCGTCAGACCTGTATGCAGGCTGTCTATGCCTGGGAAATGAAAAACCTGCCAGAAACCGAACGTAGCGGTTATATCGATCGTGGCACTAAAGAAGAAGGCGAACAATGTGATGATGATCATCACAAAAATGAGCCGGAATTTAAACCGATCCGTTTCGTTTAATCGAAACCGAAAAAAAGACCACAGATGTGGTCTTTTTTAATGTCTGTTTTCTGGTCTGATCAAACCGAAAGACGGCTATTCCAGAGTTCTCTGGCTTTTTGCATCGCCGCTTCATAGCTGTCATATTCGCCCATGGTATACAGTGCAATGCCCATAGTTTCAACCACTGCGATTTCCCCATATTCATGTGAGCGTTGACCTTCCCATACTTGCTTAAACACAGCCAGATCCAGCTCTTCTTCAATCGGACTACGGTTGTCAGTCAGTTTTGGTAATTCGTGCTCATAAAGTTCGCCATTCTTAATTCCACAGATTAAAGTTTTGGCATCCGGGTTACGTTCGAACTCACCACCTTCACCTTTAATGACTGCACTATTTTGATAGCCTAACTTGTAAGCGGACTGCTGATGTGAACTACGATAAGCAGGGTGGAAAATGGCTTGTAAAGTCGCTTTGGCATTAAATGGATTAATCAGGCGTGCCAGCGTATGAATCGGAGAGCGTAAGCCCATGACATTACGTAGCCCGATCAACTCAGCCAGAATTGGAGAGATCACCTCCAATGGCAGGTAAGCAAAATGTTTGTCTTTAAGCTGCTGTTCCACGTCAACATCATTTTGGCAGATCGGATAGCCTAAGTAGTTAAGTACCTGTTCGGTATAGACCCGATTCAAGGTATGACCTGAAGCACCATGCATCACGATATTATAGCCATGCTTAGCAAGGGTAAGCGCAGCCAGAATGAACCAAGGATAATGTTTGCGTTTACCTGCATAAGATGACCAGTCCAGATCAACATCAAGCGCCTTAAAATTCAGTTGGTCCCGGGTCGCCTGCACAAAGCCTGCGAGTTCATCAACGGATTCTTCTTTGACGCGTAATAGCATCAGAAAAGCGCCCAGTTGTACGTCCAGTACTTCATTTTTCAGGATCATGCTAAAAGCCTGATAGGCTTCTTCATAGCTTAAAGAACGTGCACCATTTTTTCCCTTGCCAATAATACGAATAAACTGGGCAAAAGGATGTTCGGCATCTTTATAAATATTTCGCTTTGTGGTCATGGGCATAGATCAATCATGTTCATCAAGTATTGGCATATTTTACGCTGATATTGGTATTTCACCTTCTTATTTTGCAGAATTATTAGAGTTTTATAAGACTATAGTCTAAGAGGTATTGTTTAGTATTTAGGCAAATTTAACATTTCAGGTTAAACAAAAGTCTAAAAAGCGGTTAAAATTTCACGCAATTCTTGTGTTTGCTTCATCTCCTGATCAATGCACTGATTTTTCTTAAAGATCGGTGTTCCTGTGATTGTTAAACGTACATACACATTCTAATTTCAGTATCAGATTAATTTCTTGATACATAGGCACTTTTTTGTTTCAGACAATGAAGTATTGGACGCTTGTTTTTTAAAAATAAGTGAAAACTGAATATTGCTTCTGGTTAGAAGTATATCGTGAAGTAAGGTTATGGCTAAAAAACCAATTTATAAGTCGCTTTATTTTCAAGTGATTGTAGCCATTATTGCGGGTATCCTCGTCGGACATTTCTCGCCAAGTGGTACACAAATCATTAATGGTGCAGAACAATATGTTCCAGGTCTGGGCGAACAACTAAAGCCGCTGGGTGATGCATTTATCCGTTTAATTAAAATGATCATCGCACCTGTGATTTTCTGTACCGTGGTTAGCGGTATCGCAGGTATGGAGAGCATGAAATCAGTCGGTAAAACTGGTGGTGTCGCTCTACTTTACTTCGAAATCGTATCAACAATGGCGCTGATCATTGGTCTTCTGGTGATTAATATTGCCAAGCCAGGCGTTGGGATGAATGTTGATCCGGCATCGCTGGACACGGCCGGGATTTCTAAATATGTAGAGTCGGGTGCTTCTCAGTCTACCGTTGATTTCTTTATGAATATCATTCCAAATACGGTGGTTGGTGCATTTGCTGAAGGTGAAATCCTGCAAGTCCTTTTATTTGCGATCCTGTTCGGTTTTGCATTACACAAACTGGGTGCACAAGGTAAGCCAGTTCTTAAACTGGTAGATCAGATTTCACATGTGTTCTTTAACATCGTGAACATGATCATGAAACTTGCACCTATTGGTGCGTTCGGTGCGATGGCTTTCACGATCGGTAAATATGGGATCGGTTCTCTGGCGCAATTGGCCCAGTTGATCATCTGTTTCTATATCACCTGTTTGCTGTTTATCTTTATTGTGCTGGGTTCAATTGCACGCTTTACCGGCTTTAGCATTGTCAAGATGATTCGCCTGATTCGTGAAGAGCTGTTGATTGTACTCGGTACTTCATCGTCTGAATCTGTATTGCCACGTATGTTAAAAAAACTTGAGCTTGCAGGTGCAGAAAAGTCAGTGGTAGGTCTGGTCATTCCAACCGGTTATTCATTTAACCTGGATGGTACTTCGATTTACCTGACAATGGCGGCAATCTTCATTGCACAGGCGACCAATACGCAACTTGATTTGTCTCACCAGATTACCTTGCTTCTCGTATTGCTCATTTCTTCTAAAGGTGCAGCGGGTGTAACTGGTTCAGGCTTTATCGTGATGGCAGCAACCTTAGCGGCTGTAGGTAATATTCCGGTTGCAGGTCTGGCCTTGATTCTCGGTATTGATCGCTTCATGTCTGAAGCCCGTGCCTTGACCAATCTGGTCGGTAACTCTTTGGCAACTCTGGTTGTAGCAAAATGGGTCGGTCAGTTAGATATGGACAAGCTGAACTATGCATTAGCAAATCCGGCTGAAATTGATGAAAAAATGGCGCAGGAAGGCAACAACGCTCATTAAGTTTGAGTTCGTCTTGTAGGTCATAAAAAGGAAGCTTCGGCTCATTGCTGTCCCACAATTTTTCACAAGAGGAAGCTCAAATGAGCTTCCTCTTGTTTTATGGGTATTTTATCGGGTGAAAATAAAGCTTTTAAAGTTCTTCTTTCAAACAAATTCACTTGAATTATTC
>NZ_VPDQ01000038.1:0-22186 GCF_013417535.1 Acinetobacter sp. YH12241
TAATGGAAAAATCTAAAAGGTATGTTTTACCGAAAAAAAGAAGTAGAAACTACCCACGAGTTGTGAAAGGGAAACCACAGAAATACCCAAAAAAATGCCAGTCAATCTCTTAACTGACTGGCATTACTCATTTAGAGGGCTTTTTATTAGCTTAGAACCGCCAGTTATAGAATAAGTCAATTGCACGCTCTAAAGACTGACTGGCTTCCAAATATAAACGCTGATTCATTTGATAACGTAAAGTCAACTTGTTTACTGGGGTAAATACGCCAACCCCATAACGGATATATAAGTCTGGCGTAATATAACCGGTTACAGACACCTGAGTATCATCCCCGGTTCCCTGTGCATCCAGTGCCAGACCGCTCAAGCCAAAGCTACGGCCAATCTGGTTGGTCAAGGCACGCGTACCGCCTAAGCCCAGACTGATCCCTGCGGCTGCAATGGTGTTATTTACATCAGATCTGAAACCTTCTGCCTGACTCAAGCCTGAAGCCCCTTCATTAATACGACCAGTAATCAGGGCATTCAACGCTTCCTGTTCAGACAGGCCAGCATCATTATAAATTTGAATGGCAGGACTTGAGGCTGTACCAGTGACACGTACACCCACCGTGCTACCTTGAATGGATTTATTGGCATCAATATCCAGGGTTGGATTCGACAACGGGCCATTGAAACGTGCAATTGCACGGTTCAGATCCAGACTTTGTCCATAAGCTTCAATTTTCACCCGTTGTGATACCCCGATCGCACCATTGGCACGCATCGCAGATTCCAGACCACGTTGTGTCAGATTGACACGACCTAAGAGTGGAATACGGCTGTCAAAGCCCTGGAAGATCACCTGATTTCCTAACGACACTGCAACATCTGCGCGAATATCCCATGGACGTGCCGCTTTCAGAATGGCGAGCTGGTCATCTCCTTCACGTACTACGCGAACATCAGAAGACAAGCCCACGACAGGTTCAGAGGCTTCAGGCATGGAAATCAGTGCACGAGGAACATCGACCTTGCCACTCAAGTTTAATTTTTTATTGAACGGATACATATCCAAGGTCAGGTCAGGCGTAACCACCGCAGTAATCAGCGGTGCCTGACGAATCAACAGATTTTCGCCCTGAAGTTTGAGCTGTACGCGTGGATCACCTTTCCAGTCTACAGAGCCGGTTAATTTACCAGCGCCACGGCCACTGTTAAATGCACCATTAATCGTCGCGGTATTTTGGCGGACTGATGAATAGAGCTGCACATTGGTCAGATTGACTGGCAATGAAATCATGCTGATTGCCCCGTCCTTAACCCGAATTTCACCTTCAAGTAATGGATCGGTTAACGTTCCACTAATTTTACCTGCATAAGACAAGGTACCATCCAGATTACGTACATCCTGAATGAATGGCTTAAAGATCTTCAGCTGAACCTGGTTAAAGGCAATCTCGCCACGCATTGGTTTATTGTCACGATATGGATCAATAATCACATTGGCATAGCCTGTACCAATATCTGGTGTTTTCACATCCAGACGAATCTGTAGTCCAGCGGCCACGCTTTTTGCGACCAGACCCACTTCATCATATTTTAAAGTCGAGCCTAAATATTCCGGATCATCAGAAGATAAGCCGATCACCCCATTGCGGGTTACCAGCCGTGCATCAATTTTCGGTTTGGCACCTTGTGCCCAAGCTGCCTTGGCATAACCATTCACTTTACCGGTTAATGCTATGCCTTCTGGCAGGAAGGCACTAAAGTCAGCCAGATCCAGATTACGGGTAATAAAAGAAGCACTGCCTCGAGTTTTATTCACTCGAATTGGCTGATCAAAGCAAAGTTGACTTTGCTGACTCATCCAGCAATGAGCACCGACAAACAGATCCGACTGTGCAGTGTTATAAATTACAGCTGCATTTTGACGCTGCACCAGATGAGTACGCAGTGAATCGAAATCACCGCGCTGGATCTGGCCTAACCAGTTATTTTGTGCATTAAAACCACCTGCGAGCTGAACAAAGAATTTAGACAGCTTGTTTTCAGCCTGAACTTGCAGTACATGTGTAGCGCGGGTTCCAGCCAATGAAACTTCACCACGTACAATCTGTCTATTGCCACTACGCAACTGATCCATGGTTGCAGTCAATAAAGTCGGTGTGGTTTGTGAAGTCGGCAACTGGCCACGTACCCGAATCTTGTCTACGCTAAACAGGTTCTTGAAGGCAAAATTATCTACTGCCAGATTCGCAGTTGCTTGTAAACGCGGTTGTGCCTGCATATTGATGTAGCCTTGTACCCGGCCTCTTAATCCCGGATAAAGTTCATATAATGCCGGCGCATTCACTTTAAGTTGCAGATTCTGCGCATTACCGGTGGCCTGTAACTGGTTGCTGGCATAAGACAGGAACAGGTTATTGGCTTCAAACTGCTGCGGTACAAAACCACGCTGCTTGGAGTCAATCAATACAGCCAGATTCCCCTTACCGCGTACCGGTTTATTATTCAACATACCGGCCAGATTTAAGCGTTGAATCTGGACACGCTTCACTGCATCCGACCAGACACCTTGGGTTTGCAGATTGCCAGACAATTCACCTTTAAGCTTGGCATTGAAATATTGAGGTTTGAAACGCACCAGAGAGGCATTTACATTCCAGCCAATACCATTTGCTAAGTTCACCTGACCATTGGCATTAATTTTTCCAGCGACCCCATCATGACGCAGTTCCTTGATATTTAGCATATCAGGCGTACCCGACAAGCGCAGTTTTAACAATCCTTGACTGGCCTTGATCTGGCTGGCACTTAATGCACCATCATAATTGACCGCATAACTTTTGAATCCGCCGCCTGCTTTTTCATCATGGAACAACAAGGCAATATTACTATTACCTGTCAGGTGAACGGTTTCATTTTGCGCAGCCAGTCGTCCGGTCAGATCTACACCGCTGAGATTAATAATCTGCTGATTCGGACGTGCATAACCACTGGCTTTTACCCGACCATTCAAGCGGTCAATTGGTGAAGCTGCAGCCAGAGTCTGAGTATTCAGGTTCTGGGCATTTAATACTGCGGACCATCTGAGCTGACGTTTTTCTTCTGGCAGTTCAATTCGTGCATTACCTGTTAGACTGCCGGCCTGTCCATTTCCACTATATTTAAAACTTGGAACATTCAGGATGTTATTTTTCAGGTTCAATTGTGCCTGATACATTCCTGTCGGCAACAGCCCTTCTTCATGCTGAGCAACCTGGGTAGCGACATGAATATTTTGCTGGCCTTCGACCAGTACCAGATCAACATCGCCTGATTCACTTTTTAACCAGCCGATATAAGGCACAGCACGGTCAATATTTTTCCAGGCTACATCCAGTAACATCGGTTGAGCTTTATTGTCATTAACCGGCTTCTGATCCAGCTTGATATTCCAGGTTTCATAGCGGTCAAAATCCACCAGTCCTGTCAAATGCAGGCCATTTTCCAAATTACCGGTAGAAGCAATATTACCGTCCAGACTTGGTGGCAGAAAGTCCTGCACTACTTGAGGAATTCGCCGATGTTTCGGATCTATCCCATTCATGCGACCTGTCAGATCCCAATCCACCCGATCAGCCCAGCCTACAGTACCTGCCAGACTTACCGAACCTTTCATCAGCTGACCATTTAGATCAGTAATATTGAGCTGATTGACCAGATCGGTATACATTACTGCGGTATATTGCCCATCCGGGATATTTTCACCTTCAATATCGGTGCGAACATTCAGATCCAGGCGCTTGGTATTCCCATTAAACTCAGCCACACCATCTTTCGTAAACAGTTTCTGCTCTGTCAGGATTGGCCAGTGATATTGTTTAAACTGGAGTTCACCACGCATAGGTACATTAGGACGCATCGGGTGCAGAACCGCCCAGCCTGTCAGCAAATCTGGAGTGTTGGTCGCGACCCCGGCCTGAATGGTATCCAGTGTACCTCTAGCACGTACTTGAATATCATGAATATTCAGGCTTTCTCTGAGTGAAGGCAGATTTAAAATACCACGTGCATCTAGTGGATACTTGCCTTCAAACTGCATTTTCCCGGTAGCTTCGCGTACTGACAGATAGCCCATATCCATGCGGGAATCTTCGAAATTCAGCTCGGTACCTGACCATAATGCTTCATTCAGTTCGATATTATAAAAATCAACTGCATTAGTCTGGGTTTTAATCACCAAGTGATCGAGAAGTAAATGATCAACCCGCAATACAAACGGTAAACGAATAGCATTGAACTTGAATGGCTCATCACTTGGCGGATTTTTATTAATAATCTGTAAATTCAGTACATCTGCTTCAGTCAGATGAATTTCTTTTTTGATAATTGCTCGCCAACCCAGCTTGACATCAGCACGATCAATTTTGACATCGACCGGTTTCAGGGTAACCAGAACATTTTTCAGGATAATCCCGCGCCACAGATTTCCGCCTTCATATTCGTAATGGATGATTTCCTGGCGCTGCATCACCTGATCAAGCAGGAATTTACTGCCTTTATCGGTAGAAAACAGGATCGCCAGTACAGACAGCAGAAAAATAAGAGAAAAAAGGACCGACAATAGAATACTTCTAAAGATACGGCGCTTTTTCGGCACAACTTCAGGTTGTTGCTCTTGTTCTGGCTGTGGTTGGTTTTCGACCATGATCTACCCAAATAACTATTTTTTAATTAATAAATGTTTTATAACTGCGAGCCAATAAAGAAATGCAAACGAATCGGATAATTGTCATCCGACAGTCCGGTCGCCACATCTAAACGAATTGGGCCAATCGGTGAAGCCCAACGAATCCCCAGCCCCGCACCATATTCTGTCGGATTACTAAAATCCTCATTATAGGCATTTCCGGCATCCGCAAATACTGCAGCGCGCCAGCCCTCCCTGAACTGATAATTATACTCCAGTGAAGCCACACCCAAAGCCTGTCCGCCCACTTTAAAGCCTTCAATTTCCGGAGAAAGACTTTTATAGTCGAAACCACGGATACTTTGATCACCGCCACTAAAATAGCGCAGGTTATAAGGTACTTTGGCAAAATCTTCAGTAAAGATATAACCCAGATCCGCACGTCCAACAAACTGGTGATCGGCATTTTCACCCAGTGAATAGATAAAACGCCAGCCTGCATTCACAATCGCCATATCGGCATCAGACAATAGAGCTTCACTGCCCAATTCGACTTTATAGGTTTGCTTAAAGCCCTTGGTCGGGTTCACGCGGCGATCACTATCAGTACGGGAAACTTCATACCCCACCAGTAAAGACTGCTGTTCATCTTCAGTATTAAATCTGAATGCTTCCGGAATCTGGCTAAAATCAACCGAACCATCCTGCGTCAGACGATCCAGACGGTAACGTAGACCGTAGGTTTGTTGCCAATTAGCACGCGGATTTTTAATAATCCGGTCAGCACCAAGTACCGCGGATTCAATTAACAGGCCATCACCTTGGGCCACACCATCACGTTCTTCACGCTCATAACCACCTACGATACTGATATAGTCATTAAGTGGATGGTTGTATGGAATATTATAACGACCATCAATTGACTGACGGATTTGTGACAATTCAAGGTTGGCATCAAATGAGTGACCACGCTTGTTTACGATCGCGCGGCGATATTGTCCACGCAGGCGTGTTCCGGTATCCGTACCATAACCCAGACCGACTTCAGCACTGTTAAGACGGTCTGCATTCAGTGTCACGATCACCGGAATTTTTTTCTCTTCACGAGCCTGAGCCTTTAAACGCTCTTCTTCGTCTTCTTTAGTCTGCTGCTGAACCCGCAAGGTTCTTAAGTTTGGATTCTCTGCATCACGACTACCAGCGAACTGATCTTCATCTACCACATCCTGGGTAACTTCCTGATCGGATGCCGGTGCAGCTTTCTTGGCCACACCTATTTCATCTTCTGAAAACTTCTGTTCTTCTATCAGACTCTGAATATCCGGTGCCAGTTCCAGCTCTCGATCAATAGGATCAGGACGAATCGCATCCACCAGCGTATAGTTAAAATAACGTGAGTTCGTCAGGTTGTTGGCCAGGCTATTTACACGCCAGAAGGTGTAATCAGCACCATCTTCCCAAGTAACCAGACTTTCCAGTACATCACGATTTAGCGGAAATTCTTTTTCAGGATCACTCATCCTGAACTCTACATTACCCAGTTTATAACGCTCACCTGTTTCAAAGCGCAGGTTCACATCGGCTGTATTTTCGGGTTGGGCAATGCGCACATCATGCAAGCGCCAGTACGCATCAAAATAACCATTATTGCTGGCTGCGGTATTAATCCGGTCTTTGGTTTTTTCATAATCCCCATGGTTAAAGATATCACCTTCTTCCTGTTCCGGTAGAAGACTAATAACCTGGAACTGCGGCTGTTCACCACCTGGGCCACTAAACTCAATATTATGGGTATTGATAATGACCGGCTCATTCGGAGTCACATAGACTCTAACCCGACTGTCAGATAATTTTTCAAATCTGAACTGGGCATTGTAATAACCTACAGCTTGGGCAGCCTGATTGGACAGATTACGGAGTTGCGGTAATGCAGATGAAAAATCTTCAAAGGATTCCTGGGTAAAGCTGGAAAGTTTAGCTTTTACATTATTTCTGAGATTCGTATAACCTTCTGACTGGGCTTTACGATTCAATCCGCCATTGCTTTGCGCAGTGCCATTTCCATTCACAATGACCACATCTGCACTGATCCGAGGCAAACTAGCGGTCATAATCTGGCGAGGTGGACGGATTTTATAAAACAGTCGTTTGAAAATATTCGGACGTTTGTCATTTTCAGGCGTTGTTGGTGCAGGCAATTCGGATAAGGTCGCACCCGACTCATTTCTTTGCACGATGATCTGACTATCGGCCTGAATGGACTGCATAAGCTGATCAACATTCACAGGTGCCTGATTGATTTCAACCAGTTCCTGCTGACTCATGTCATTGACTACGGTTTCAGTTTGCGCTGATTGGCGATAGGCTTGCGCTTCGCGTTTCGCTTCTTCTGCGACCTTATAAATCTCATTGGCCATGCTCTGGTCAATCGTTTGCACCGGCAGGCTTTCTAAATCATCAAACTCAATTGGCTGAAATTCACCCAGAGACGTTCCCATATTCTGCTGCTCTTGCAGCATTTGCATACTATCTACGGTCGAAGTTTGAGGTTCTAAGGCTTCTTCAACTTTTTCTGTCGCTTCAGCTTCGGTCGTAGCTACCCCTTGTCGAACGGCTTCCTGGGATAACTCTTCGATCATTTCTGCCTGAGAGAGTGCTACCGGAGTTTCCGTCTGCTCGGTCTGTGCCATGCCCTGATGCGATAACATCATGAAAAATATACTCATACATAGCCTGGCTCGGCCATGATATGGTACGAGAGACCCCATACTACGATTCAGCATCGTTTGTTTAAATTTTCTCTTTGCGGGCATAGCAAACTCTAAACGAATACATTCTTTAATTGATTATTTGACCGAAAAAGATAAGCTAAAGAACTTAAATTATTGGGTTTTGCCTTTACATGGACGAAAGTATCTTACATGATTTTTCTCAATGTTTACGTATATCTCACATTTCTTAATAAATCTTAATGTAGCACGTCTTATATGAACAACAATGAACATTTGTTAGCGAGCCGCCGCTTTTTACCCATGTTCCTGACCCAGTTTTTTGGTGCACTGAATGATAATGTTTTTAAACAGGCATTATTACTGGTGATTACCTATGGCTGGATTCAGCAACAATCAGCCAGTATTAGCACCTTAAATAACCTTGCTGCACTATTGTTCATTTTGCCTTATTTTATTTTCTCTGCGACGGCAGGCCAGATTGCAGATAAATATGAACGTTCCCAGCTGATTCGCTATTTAAAGATTTTTGAAATTGTGATCATGATTCTGGGCACCATTGGCTTCCTGCTCGGTCATTTATGGATTCTTCTGTTTGCCCTGTTTTTAATGGGCACTCAATCCACTTTTTTCGGCCCGATTAAATATGCCATTTTGCCTGAAGTATTAAAACCGGATGAATTGATGTCAGGTAATGCACTATTCCAGTCAGGCACTTCATTAGCAATTTTATTCGGTATGATTCTGGGTGGTGCAGTCATTGCTGCTTCTACAGGCAATCTGATCTGGATCAGCCTGACGGTGTTAAGTATTGCCGTGGTTGGCTATCTCTCCAGTCGTTATATTCTGAAGCAGAGTATTCCAGCACCCGAAATCAATATTGACTGGAACTTTTTCCGGACCAGCTTTCAGACCATTAAATATGCTAAAAGTTTACCGCTGGTTTTTTTAATTCTGCTGGGTAACTCCTGGTACTGGTTTTATGGTGCGACTTATTTGACCCAGATTCCACAGCTTACTTTACAAAACCTGCATGCTTCTGAAAATGTCGCCAGTCTGCTTTTAACTTTTTTCTCTGTCGGAATCGGTTTAGGTTCTTATCTATGCCGTAGATTAGGTGGTACTGAGGTCAATATTAAAATGGTGCCGATTGGCGCTATTGGTCTTGTAGTTTTTGCATTGTATCTGGCAGCAAGTCTTGCCTTTGTCCCGGAACGTACTGGTGCTCTACTTGGCTTGGCAGATGTATTCCAGCAAGGCTGGAGCTATTATCATGTGATGCTGGCGGTAACTTTACTGGGCATTAGTGGCGGTTTTTATATCGTGCCGCTGTATGCCATGATGCAAGCGCATTCTCCCCGCTCACATCGTGCACGTGTGGTTGCAGCAAATAACATCCTGAATGCCGTTTTCATGGTATCTTCTGCTATATTCTCAATTATTATTTTAAGCATTTTAGAGTTTGATCTTAAAATACTTTTCTGTATTACTGCAGTGTTGAGTGGCCTGTTTACTTTATGGCTGCTTTATAGATTGAAATCGATGATCAAAACTGCAAAAGCCCCTTTGGAGGATTAATTCATGCGTCAATATACAGGTGTCGATAAGCTTATTCATTCTTTTGACCAGGCATTACGCAGTCTTGTTCCCGGAACGACTTCCTCACAACGGGAAAATCCAGCCAAACCGGTCGAAACTCAGCTTACCGTAAGTGATGCCCGTCATGTGGCTGGTTTAATGCGTGTGAATCATAGTGGTGAGGTTTGTGCCCAAGCGCTTTATCATGGACAGGCATTAACCGCGAAATTACCAAATGTACGTCGAGAAATGGAACAGGCGGCAATTGAGGAGCAGGATCATCTGGCCTGGTGTGAAGACCGCTTACAAGAACTGGATAGCCATACCAGTTTACTTAATCCAGTCTGGTACGGCCTTTCCTTTGGGATGGGTGCAATTGCCGGCATTGCGGGGGACAAATACAGTCTGGGTTTTGTTGCAGAAACCGAACGCCAAGTGAGTATGCATTTACAGCATCATATTAATCAACTGCCCGCACAAGATGAACGCTCACGTCGCATTCTGGAACAGATGAATGAAGATGAATTGCATCACCGTGATACAGCTTTGGCTGCAGGCGGCGTAGATTTACCCCTTCCAGTCAAGATTGCCATGACCGGTATTTCCAAGTTAATGACTAAAACCAGTTATTATATTTAAGTATCAAATGAAGCCCTCTTTTTTGAGGGCTTTTTTTATTCTCATGAATTCTTAAACAAGATGACTCATTGATTTTTTTGAGTGCAGATCAATCAATTTAACCATCTATCCAACAGAATATCGGTTCACATTTTAATCAAACTCTATTCGTTTATTCAGCTATTATAATCGAACCGGTTTCATCTCGTATTTATTAAAATTCTAGAACGATTGAGACAGGTATAACTATTAAATAGCTATGACCTATTTATCAAAAAAATAATGCTTTAAAGGTGACGTATGGAAACAGATATTATTCTTGGCATTCTATTCGCAATTATTGTGTTGTTAGTTATTTTTTATAAAAAGAAAAAGTAAATAACAGTTTTTTGGCAAATACAGATCCCCTGCTTAGATAAAACTGAAAAATTCATTAGATTAACTTCAGATACAGATTAAATTTTGACTTGTGGATATTGAAGACGGCGATCATATTCAAATGCAGGATGAGACCAGATGTCATGCATCGGGATTTTTACGTCTAGTGCAAGCGGTAATTTTTTGGGATTAAATTCCATCTGGCTTAAATCATTTCCCCATGCAATCAGGTCGACATCCAGGCTGATCTGATGCGATGCTCGCACCCGCCCTGAATCCGTTTCCATTTGCTTTAATAAATCTGTCATATCTTGAACAGAAACTTCACTGTATAGGAGGCAGGCCGCATTCCAGTAATCTGCTCCGATACTATCCCGACATGGAATGAGGTAAATTGGAGAAAACCGGACTTCCCCCAACTCACTGATCCGTTGCTGGGCAGCCTGAAAATGTTGCTGTGGATGACAATTACTCGCCAGTGCTAGGGCGAATATCGTTGCGGTGGCGTTCAAGACGTATCCCTACAGAATTGGCTTGCGCGATAATGGCAGGCTTACGGATCGTAATCATAATCGATTCTACACTTTCAAAGGTAGCAAAAAGCGCGTCTAGTACCAGTTTTGCTGAATGTTCAATCAATTTTGGTTGGGCTTCCCGAATCACCCGCGCTGAAATCTCACAGATTTCAGCATAATTCAAAGTATCTTCCAGTTCATCAGACTGTGCCGCTTGTTCTAAGTTGGTACGAATAGTCAGATCCAGCATTAAAGGCTGAATGATTTGACGCTCCCAATTAAAGCAGCCGACTACTGTATCGACCTTTAAGCCTTCAATAATAATTGCGTCCATTTTAAAACTCGGAATTTAACATTTACCAATAATCTCCCTAAATCCCTCTTTAATACAGAGGGACTTTCATCACTTTTATTTCTTCTGTAATGAAAGCCTCCCTTTGTGAAAGGGAGGTCGGGAGGGATTAAATTAATGCTTTAACAGCAAATTTGGATCCATAGTCTGAACCATCTGCAAACGCTGATCTGCATAGATGTCTGTATACGGCGCCAGAATTCGCATGAAACGGTCGAAATACAGCATTTGCTTAAACAATAAAGCAAAGTCACGTGGGAAACGAATGCCATGACGTTCACCGACTGCTACCATATCCATCATGATATCGTTGAGATCTGCAGGGCTTGAAGTTAATAGATCCTGAGGATCAGCTAACATCACACCACTAAATAAACGTTCAAGATCAGCCGCAAGCACTTTGGTATCAATCTCAACTGCAGTCATACCCATTTTCAGCATATTCTCTGCCATCAGGGTATAATTGGTATGCTGCAAGGCATCCATAAAGGCCATACACGCTGTCCAGACTTCTGGTTTAAGCTGGCCGACAATACCAAAATCAATAAAGCCCACACGACCATCTTCAAGCAGCATCAGATTACCCGCGTGTAAATCAGCATGGAAACTGTTACACATCATCAGGCTGCCAAACCAGGTGTTCATTGCAGTGATGAGAACCTGTGACGGGTCTTTAGCGACCTTTTTCACCACTTCAAAATCAGTCAGTGGCACGCCATATAAACGTTGCATGGTTAGCACACGACGTGTTGAATATTGATGATAAACCTTAGGAGCAGTTGCTGCTTTATTATTGGTGATATTCAGATAATTGACGAAATCATCCAGATTTTGTGCTTCCTCGATGAAGTCAACCTCACGCACCATTCGGGTTTTGATTTCTTCGACAATATCTGCCAATGACGCAAATTTTACTTTCGGCACTGCTTTTTCCAGCAGTTTGGTCGCCCAATGCAATACATTTAAATCGGTATATAGAATTGTTTCCACACCCGGTTTTTGTACTTTAATAACCACATCTTCACCAGAAACCAGCTTGGCCGCATGTACCTGTGCAATGGAAGCAGAAGCCAGTGGTGTTTCCTCAATTGAGGCAAAGATTTCATCCAAGTTTCGGCCAGAAAACTCTGATGCTAGCACTTCCTGGATATAGCTGAATGGCAAGGTCGGTGTTTGATCCAGACAGCCCTGAAACTCTTCCACATATTCACGCGGAAACAGCGACGGCGTACTGGCAATAAACTGACCGAGCTTGATATAGGTTGAGCCTAAAGACTCAAATGTTTCACGCATGAGTTTGGCATTACTTGGCTTTTCAGTGGCATATTTAATGCCGGCCTTCGCCGCAACTACTACGGTTTCACCCATACGGGCAACCGAACGTATTCCATCTAACCAGATATTTTTTTTCATAATGTCTTAGGAAAAATTAATTACATGCAGTGTAGCAAAAAAATTAAATTTTGCAGGCCTATCTTGCCTGACAGACCGGGCAATCTGTATCTTTTTCGAAACTTAAAATGCGCTGTTTGAAACTCAGACCATCCCAGAGTAGAAGTTTCTGTCTAAGTGGCATTTTACCCAGGCCTAAATAAAGCAATGCATGATGAGCCTGCAAACTCGCCATCACATTTGGCGTAGTCGCCAAGACGCCTGAGTCTGCACAACGCAAACTGGTATCAGCCTGATGTTCAGGTGGAAACAGGCAGGCATAGCAAGCTGAATCCCCTTCCATCATGAACAGTTGCCCTTGCAAACCAATCGCAGAAGCACTGATTAAAGGCACATTCAGTTTTACACAGCTTTGATTGATCAGATAACGTGTCTCGAACTGATCACATCCATCCAGCACCAGATCTTGATGTTCAATGATACTTTCTGCATTTTCAGTTGTTAAAGCCTGATTAATATATTCAACCTGAACATTCGGATTAATCTGAGCTAGCCTTTTCGCGAGTATTTCTGCCTTATAAAAGCCTAAATCATTTGGCGTAAATGCCAGTTGTCGTTGTAGATTACTCATCTCGATGGTATCAGGATCAATCAGAGTAATTTTGCCTACACCCGCTCGTGCCAGAAGTTCTGCCAAGGCACAACCAATCCCGCCACACCCCACGATACAGATATTAGAAAATTTCAGCTTTTCCTGTGCTTCAATATCCCAACCATCCAGAAGAATCTGGCGGCTATATAAGTGCAATTCAGCATCGGTGAGTTCAAACTCTGGGGATATGGCATCCATAGTCGATATAGACAACGTCGTTCCTTGTTTCGAAGATTTTTAAGAAGCATGTGCCAAAAAAAGTGCATTTACCGAAATTTCAATATGCTGATAAATCTCGAGCAAATTAACTTCTCTGCGCATAAACAGCAAATCAATAAATGGCTTGGCAATACTAGCGCCAAATAGCATATCAGCTAAACGTTCAGTATCAAGCTGCTAATGCCCTGATAAATATGTAATGGTCATATTATTAATGTACTTAACTGATTTATATGCCAGTTAATTTATTCACGTATTACATCTTCTGGCTAATCTCATTCTTCTATTCTTTTATCACCCTGTAACTGTCTTTCGCTTGTTTAGCACTTCTGTAGCGGCTGCCTGCAATTCGGTAGGAAAATGTATCAGTTCAGTGAGACCCTCTGTATCCATTCCTAAATATGATTAAGCTGCTTAAGGAATAGTAATTATCCTCGCTTTCAAAAATAGTATGGAGCATATAGATGAACGAACAAAATCAGCATAATAATCGTGAAAAATTATGGGAACTAATCAAAGATGTGCGTTACACCATGATCAGCCATGTGACCGAAAGTCAGGAAATTCATTCTCAGCCGATGACCATGCTCAATTCTGAGCAAATGAATGAAGATCAGAATTTGTATTTCATCATGCGTGATACCAATGATCTGGTGAAAGCTGCCACTACTGGTCGTACTCAGATTGGTCTATCTTTTGCTAAACCTTCTGATGGTATTTATGTGTCAATTAGTGCAAATGCACAGATCAGTACTGACCGTATTCTGATTGAAAAATTATGGAATCCATGGGCAGAAAACTGGTTTGAAGGTAAAGATGATCCTAGCGTGCGTGTACTGATTGCTGAAGCTGAAAGTGCAGAATACTGGAATGTCACCGATAACAAAGTAACGCAGCTATTTAAGGCATTAAAAGGTGGTGTGACTGGCGAAGCTGGGGAACCAGATGCTGAGCACAAAAAAGTTGATCTATAAGTAAATAAGAATTCCACCTTCAATTTAGCCTCTTATTAAGAGGCTAAATTTTTGATTTATTTTATTTAAAAGATGAATAGTATTACATTGTAATGACAATTATTTTCTCTGATTAATTCGAACATAAACAAATTAATCGTATAAAAAAGGCCGCAATTGCGACCTTTTTTATATATTTAAATGAATATATTAACTGACCTGTTTAATGCCTTGAATCTTGGCAATTTCCTGTTGTTTAAGCAGATTACGCTGAATTTTACCGCTAGATGTTTTAGGTAAATCACTTACAAACTCAATCTCTTTCGGATAGGCATGTTTAGATAAACGGGAACGCACATAGTTTTGCAATTTCAACATCAGTTCTTCACTAGCGGCATATTGTGATTTAAGCACTACAAAGGCTTTCACAATTTCGGTACGTTCCGGATCTGGCTTTCCAACCACAGCGGACTCGAGCACCTCTTCACACTCCAGCAAGGTACTCTCTACATCAAAAGGTCCAACTCGATAACCCGAAGTCGTAATGACATCATCCGCACGACCAATGAAATCTATTCCACCATGTTCATTCAGTTTTACGGTATCTCCTGTTAAATAGTACTGTCCCACAAAGGCTTTCCGATTATTACCACCATAGCCTTCGAACCACATCAAAGGTGAGGCTGAGCAGTCCATAGCCAAGGTCCCAATGCCGCCTTTTTCGACTTCCTCATGCTCTTTATTTAAAACTGCAAAACGATGTCCTGGAATGGCAAAGCCAGCGGAACCGATTTTCTTGTGATGCTCCAGCGCATGATGATTGGCAATCACCATTCCCAGTTCCGTCTGTCCATACTGGTCGTAGATATTGACGTCCATTTCATGATTAAACCATTGAATGACTTCAGGCGTTAATGGCTCACCTGCACTACTGACCACACGTAAACATGAGCTAATCTCAGCATCAAATTTTTCCTTAAAGCCATAGAACATCCGGAACGCGGTTGGAGAACCGGTCAGGTTATTTACCCGATATTTTTTAATGACTTCAACAGCATTGTCTACGCTAAAGGCACGTTCATCCAGAATGATGCTATGCCCCAAACTCAATGGACCTGCAATCCCATAATACAGACCATAAGCCCAACCCGGATCTGCCAGATTCCAGAAAGTATCTTCGTCGCGTAAATCTACGGCGTGCAGCATATAGCCTTTAAATGCCAGTAAAGCTTTAAGTGGTACAGGCACTGATTTTGCAAGTCCCGTTGTACCCGAAGTAAACATCATCAGGAAAATGTCACTAAAACGACCCTGAACCGGTTCAAACTCAGTTGGATATTTCTTCAGTTCTGTCCAGAAATCTGCATCCTGACTGGTACTTTCAGGCGTTTGATGGACGGTTAAAATATATGGAATATCCAGATCATCTAGTTTTGCACGCTGTTCCTGATTGGTAATGATGAGTCGGGTATGTGTGGTATTAATACGATGCTCGATTGCCTTGCTTTCAAAAGCGGTAAATAAAGGCTGATAAATCGCACCAATACGCCAGGTGGCTAGAATGGTAATTAATAATTCTGGGGTTCGTGGGAGCAGTCCGGCAATACAGTCTCCTGCTTGTAAACCCAGTGAGGTCATATAATGAGCCAATTGTCCTGAAGCCTCAGCCAATTGTTCAAAAGTCCAATATTGGGTCTTGCCATTTTTACCTTCCCAGATTAACGCGATCCGGTTTTGTCCCAGAAAACGTTCACAGCATTCTGTATAGGCATTGAGTGAATCTGGCGTTCCTGCCAGATGTTGTTGAACCATAGTGTCAAAATCAAATTCACGATACGCTTGTTCTAGTGTCTTCATCACGACAACCTCTATTCCGTTTATAAACAGACTTTATGTCTGTGTCCGTTGTATTTGTTGTTCTGTCTACCGTCTGCGAATTCCATTGCAATGCCGGTTTTATATAACATGCCCTATTGCTAGGACATGTTAGGTGTCACTCTACTGAGTCACTTTTCGCTTTATCAATAATTGACCATGTTTTATAGACCATCACAATTTCCATCTCCCTCAAATGAGCTGCAGGATTTGAACAGTCGGCTATTTCATGACTTTTAAACTTTGCTCACTTCCCGGGCAATGACCAGACGCTGAATATCTGATGCACCTTCATAAATCTGGCTCACTCTGACATCACGGTAAATACGTTCAACCGGGAAATCTGAGACATAGCCATAACCGCCATGAATCTGAATCGCATCCGAGCAGACTCGCTCTGCTATAGTCGAAGCAAACAGTTTAGCCATGGACGCTTCTTTTAAGCATGGTAATCCTGCATCTTTAAGCGTTGCTGCATGTAAGACCAGTTGTCTTGCTGCCTCAATCTGGGTGGCCATATCTGCGAGACGGAACGCTACTGCCTGATGCTGTACCAGCTCGACGCCAAAGGATTTACGTTCATTGGCATATTCAACAGCAGCATCCAGTGCAGCTCGTGCCATACCTACAGATTGTGCTGCGATCCCGATCCGGCCAGATTCCAGATTAGACAAGGCAATCTTGTAGCCTTCACCTTCTTGACCTAACAGGTTCTCAGCCGGAATCCGGCATTGATCAAAAATAATGGTCGCGGTATCGGAACAATGCTGCCCCATTTTTTCTTCCAGATTCGAGACGATATATCCTGGACTATCGGTAGGTACCAAGAAACATGAGATTCCTTTCTTGCCCGCAGATTTATCTGTCACTGCAAATACCAGTGCAATCTGGGCATGCTTACCGGTAGTAATAAACTGCTTGGTGCCATTTAATACCCATTCATCGCCATCACGTTCTGCCTTACATTCTAGTGCGCTGGCATCGGAACCGGCTTGAGGTTCCGTCAGGCAGAAACACCCCAACCATTCACCGGTCGCCAGTTTGGTCAGGTATTTCTGCTTTTGTTCCTCGGTACCATAACGCTGGGTAATCCCGCAAGGCAGTGAATTCTGCACACTGACAATGGTCGAGATGGCTCCATCTCCAGCAGCGATTTCCTCAAGAGCCAGTACCAGCGACACATAGTCCAGGCCTGCTCCACCCCATTGTTCAGACACGGTCATACCGAGTGCACCGAGTTCACCGAGTTCTTTCAATTCTTGTGCTGGAAATTGAGCCGTTTTATCCCTTAGACCAGCGGTAGGTTTCAGTTTTTGCTGCGAATAGTTTCGCATCATCTCCTGAATCATTTTCTGTTCGTCATTTAAAAGCACTGCGTATATCCCTTACTTATCTTTTAATTTTCCATATAGAGTGAATAAACCTATCTACTCTGACTTTTGTATTTTGCTTCGTTGGCTCGAACTTATTTTGGAGCCATACGGATGGCGCCATCCAGACGAATCACTTCACCGTTCAGATAGCTATTTTCGAAGATATGACCTACTAACTGGGCAAACTCCTGAGGTTTGGCCAGACGTGGTGGAAATGGAACCATCTGCCCCAGAGCATCCTGTACATTTTGCGGCATGCCTTTCAGCATGGGGGTTTCCATAATGCCGGGTGCAATGGTCATGACACGAATCGCTTCACGTGCCAGCTCACGCGCGAGTGGCAGCGTCATCGCAACGACTGCACCTTTAGACGCAGAATAAGCTGTCTGACCAATCTGACCATCAAAGGCTGCAACTGAAGCCGTATTCACGATTACACCGCGCTCCTCTTCATCGGTTTGCAGCTCATACTTCGCGATTAAAGCCGCTGCAAAACGAAGCATATTGAATGTGCCACTTACATTGATATTCAACACTTTCTGGAACATCGCCAGTTCATGGATTCCATTGCGGCCCAGTACCTTGGCAGAAGGTGCAATACCAGCACAGTTCACCAAGCCATTGAGTTGGCCATACTGATTTTCAACATGATTAAAGAAAGCTTCAACCGCCTGCTCATCCGTTACATCCAATTGTACAAATTCAGCCTGCTCACCCAGTTGCTGTTGTAAGGCATTGCCCTGTTCCTGGTTCATATCCACCAGAATCACTTTTGCCCCCTGTTCTACCAGATGAGTCGCTGTGGCTGCACCCAGACCTGATGCACCACCAGTTACTACAATCACTTTTCCCTGAATTTTCATGTTAATGTCCTGTTCCTATTTTTATGACAAGCTACGACTTAATAGGCAGAGTAAACAGAGATTTTATTCTGTACAATTTCCAAATGTTGCATCTTCACTGATGGATTTGGACAATAAAGAAGGGATATCTGACTGGCTATGCACTTACCAGCCTTGGAATATAGTAAGGGAACCATTTCAATTGATCTGGTTCATGAAGCACTGCTGAATGCCAAAGCACAGCATTATGATATTGCTGCGATTTTAACTAAGGCTGCCATTCCATTAGAGATTCTTCATTCCGCTAAAGCACGGGTGTCAGTGGCGCAGTATGCCGCGCTATGGACTGCACTTGCCGATAGCATGAATGACGAATTTTTTGGCATGGACAGCCATCCAATGCGCCGTGGCAGTTTCAAACTCTTGTCAAAAATGCTGTTACAGACCGATACGCTGGAAAAAGCTCTGCAGCAAATCCTGCAATTTTTTAATCTGATTCTGGATGATCTGCACAGCACACTGATGGTCGAAGAAAACTTTGCCTATATCGTGATCTATGACCAGAACCAGACCAAGCGCATGTTTAGTTATGCAACCTATCTAATGCTGATTCATACCCTGCTATGCTGGTTAAGCGGACAGCGGGTTTTACTTAATCAGATTCAACTGAAATGTGCCGCACCACTCGATGATTTTGATTATAAAGTCCGTTTTTGTGAGCAGATTGAATATCAGGCCAGTGAAAACTATATCCAGTTTGATGCAGCCTATTTGCAGCTCCCAGTAAAACAGGATCAAACCTCCTGGTATCAGTTTATTCAACAGACTCCGCATAACCTACTAGTTCGCTTTAAAAATCCTTATGCGCTAAGTACACAGATCCGCAAACAGCTTTTAAAAGTACCTCCGGCTGAATGGCTTGAACTGAATGAGCTTGCTTTGAAAATGAATATGTCTGAAGCCACCATGCAACGGCGTCTTAAAAATGAAGGTGTGACTTATCAACAGCTCAAAAATGAAATTCGTCGTGATACAGCCATTGAACTATTAACCCGTACGGATCAAAGTTTGCAGGACATCAGTGATCAGCTTAACTTCCAGGAAGTCAGTGCTTTTCATCGTGCCTTTAAAAAATGGACAGGGGTTAGTCCAGGTGCCTATAGACAAAATATTACTAGATAATTTATATTTAATAAGACTTAAAAACGATTAAAATTTAGCATATAAATTTAAATTTATATTTTCTCAACAGTTATATTTTTCAAGGCTTACAGCCCAAAAATAGAGGACTGAACGGTCATCCATAATGCTTTGCATTCCCTATTAATATAGTTTATTTTTCAATCAATTTTTAGTGCTTCACTTTTGGCTGTACTCCCTTTCCCTCTTTCCTTGTTGAAGGTATTTTCCATGTTAAAGATGACTGATGTTCTTGGACAAAATCTTGTTCAAAACTTCGCCCAGGCTTTAGTTTCTTCGACCGATCTTAATGCAGAGCAATTGAATCAAGGCATCTTGAATGCGTCTGATTCTGCCCTCAAAGATGCTATTGTGCACTTCTTTAACCAGATTGATGCCACTGAAGCTGCGAAATCGCTTGAAATTCCGGCTGAGCGCATCGTTGCATTACAACAAGGTATTGCACTGAAAGATGAACAATATCTTGCTGATACTGCCAAAGTCGTGGCTCTTTGCCTGGCAATGGAAACTGGTAGCCTAGATCAAGTCGAGGTTTATGACTGTCTGCAAGACTACCCAATGTAAGCTATCCAGATTGATAAAATAGTGACTCAAAAAGCGATGCTAATGCATCGCTTTTTTTATGGCACTCGTTATTTATAAAACTTCCTACTGCAAAGACGAATGATTAAAAAAACAGCTTATCAATTTACGCCATACCATTTTTAAAATTTTATCTAAGCAGAACCTTTCTATTCTTTATTTAATAAATTCAAATAAAAACAAATACCTATATTTAAAGCTGTTAATTATTTCATTTTTTGATTTGATTATCTTTTTTTCTTTTTTGTGTGCTTATCGATTTATCGATATGAATGTAAAAAATTTAATTCAAGATTGAGATATTCATGAAAAAAACATTAAGAACTTCGGGTCTGACTTTACTCGGTCTTTCTATTTCTTTCTTTACCGGCTTGGCTAACGCAGCGATTCCATCTGAATTAAAATTGGATTATGCCTATTACGCACCGACCAGTCTGGTGGTTAAAGAACAGAAACTGCTAGAAAAAGCTTTGCCAAAAACCAAGATTAAATGGGTATTTAGCCAAGGCAGTAACCGCTCACTCGAATATCTAAATAGCGGTAGCACAGATTTTGCTTCTACTGCAGGTTTAGCGGCAGTGCTTAGCCGCGCCAATGGTAGCCCGATTAAAACAGTTTATATCCAGAGCCAGCCTGAATGGACAGCACTGGTCGTTAATAAAGATTCAAATATCAAATCTCTGAAAGATTTGAAAGGTAAAAAGATTGCTGCCACTAAAGGTACAGATCCTTTCTTATTTACTTTACAAGCCTTAGATACGATTGGTTTGGGCAAACGCGATGTAGAGCTCGTTCATTTACAGCATCCGGATGGTAAGACTGCGTTAGAGCGTAAACAGGTCGATGCCTGGGCAGGCCTTGATCCTTTAATGGCATCTGCGCAGGCACAGTCAGGTGCCAAATTACTGTATCGCAATGTCAGTTTTAATTCTTATAGCGTACTGAGCGTAAAAGACCAGTTTGCCAAATCCAGTCCGGAAGCGATTGAAGCAGTGATTAAAGCTTATGAACAGGCACGTCAATGGGCGAAAGCCAATCCCGACAAATTGGCTGAATTACTGGCACGTGAAGCCAAGCTTCCGATTGAAGTCGCCAAGCTTCAACTCAGCCGTACTAATCTGGATCAGAATATTCCAACCACCAAACATACCGGGGCATTACAAAAAGCTGGTCGTATCCTGACGGAAGAAGAACTGGTTCGTAAAGGAACCAATGTCAATCAGGTCGTGACTCAATTATTTGATGCCCGCTATGCTAAAAAGGTTGCAACTAAGTAATGGCTATACCGAAAAGCATCTCGGAACAGTTGAGCGTGGAAGAACAGTCAAAATCCGCTGTGTTACCACGCAGCATTTCGCTGATCAAAGCCCTCACCCTGCCTGTTATTTTTATCGTATTGGTAGAAATACTGGTCCGTAATGGCGTAATCGAACCTTATCTGTTGCCTGCACCGAGTAGCCTGTTTCAGTCCTTGACTGAACTGGCTGAGGGTGATTTATGGCAGCATATTTGGACCAGTAGCTGGCGAGTTTTTCTTGGCTTTGGGATGGGTAGTGGATTGGGACTGATCTTTGCGATCCTGGTTGGGCTAAACAGACATGCAGAAGATTTTCTGGAACCAACGTTTTCTGCAATTAAATCCATTCCGAGTCTAGCCTGGATTCCTCTACTCCTACTTTGGCTGGGAATTGATGAATCTTCTAAAATCACCTTGATCGCAATTGGTGCCTTCTTCCCAACCTATACCAATACTGTGGCAGCGATTCAGGGTGTGGATCGTAAGCTGATGGAAGTCGCAAAAGTCTATCGCCTGAAATACTGGCAACAGGTTCAGCAGATTGTATTGCCTGCTGCCTCACCGGGAATATTGACTGGCTTAAGGAATAGCCTGAGTTTATCCTGGATGTTTATGATTGCAGCTGAATTGATTGCTGCCACTCAAGGGATTGGTTATCTGCTCAGTGATGGTCGTGAAACTTCACGTCCGGATATTGTGATTATTGCGATTATCCTGTTAGCAGTCCTAGGCAAAATCACCGATAGCATTATGAAATTGTTCGAAACCCGCTTACTGCGCTGGCGAGATGTGATTAAAAAGTCATAATTTATTGAATAAAAGAATTAAAAAAAGCGACCTATCCAGGCACTGCTGTCCCATAGTTTGCTTTAAATAAAAAAACCTGAGTCCTAACAGTTAAAATATGAGTGCAAACAAACACTTTAACGACCAGGATTCAGGTTTTGTCACATCAGAATACCGTATTTCATGAG
>NZ_VPDQ01000039.1:0-20824 GCF_013417535.1 Acinetobacter sp. YH12241
AATAATTCAAGTGAATTTGTTTGAAAGAAGAACTTTAAAAGCTTTATTTTCACCCGATAAAATACCCATAAAACAAGAGGAAGCTCATTTGAGCTTCCTCTTGTGAAAAATTGTGGGACAGCAATGATCGAAAGATTCCTTTTTTATTTTGACTATGTTATTTCTCAGCAGGCTTTGGCATCCGGCTGCACGGTTTTAGGCAACTCACGGCGTAGAATTTTACCGACTGCAGACTTTGGCAATCCAGACACAAACTCAATATATTTTGGCAGCTTATAACTGGTCAATTGTAGTCTCAGATAAGTCATGACTTCATTCTCGGTCAGACTGGTATCCTGTTTTACAATAAAGGCTTTCGGAACTTGTCCAGATTTTTCATCATCCACTCCAATGACGGCACATTCCAGTACTTTAGGATGTTTGGATAAAACGCCTTCCAGCTCATTTGGATAGACATTAAAGCCGGAGACCAGAATCATGTCCTTTTTACGGTCCAGAATAGTGATATAACCCTGCTCGTCCATACAACCGATATCACCTGTCAGGAAGAAACCATCTTTGGTAAATACCTGTGCTGTTGCTTCCGGTTGCTTCCAGTAACCTTTCATCACCTGAGGGCCGCGAATAGCAATTTCTCCAGCCTGATGAAGTGCTACAGGTTTTCCTTCATCATCCAGAATCTGAATTTCTGTGCCTGCCAATGGTAAGCCAATACTACCGCTAAAGCGCTTGCTTAAAGGTGGGTTAAATGTTGCCGTTGGTGAGGTCTCAGAAAGACCGTAGCCTTCATAGATATGACAGCCTGTGACTTCGTACCATAATTCTGCTGTATTTTTTAAAACAGATGCACCACCGCCTGTCGTGGTTTTTAGGCGTGAGTGATCCAGCTCGCGGAAACGTGGATGATGAGCCAATGCATTAAACATGGTATTCACGCCCGGAAACACCGTCGGAGGATGCTTATAATATTGATCTACCAGTGCATCCAGATCTCTTGGATTTGGAATCAGCACATTGGCAAAACCGCGACTAAGACCATAACTGAACAGGCAGATGGTAAAACCATAAATATGATACAGCGGCAAGGCGCAAAATACATATTCTTCTTCTGTGGCATAGCGGTCACCAAAATGGCTGATAAACACCGTACTGTTCTGAGCAATATTAAATAAGATATTGCGATGACTGAGTTCAGCCCCTTTGGAAACACCTGTAGTCCCACCGGTATATTGCAGAATGACAGTATCTTTCTGCTGCTGTACAGGCGCTACAAAATCAATCACCTGTACCTGATCAATGGCCTGCTTAAAGTCAGAAAAATGTTTATCAGGATATTGCGCTGTTTGGCTATAAATTGAAACTGACTGATCCTGAATGAAATCGAGCGGATGGATAGAAATCACATGTTTTAGCGCAGAACATTCATCCAGATTATTTAACTGTTCTAAGGTTGAGCCCAGAATAATCAAGGCTTCTGCTCCTGAATCCTGAACTTGATGATACAACTCACGCTGGGTGTACATCGGGTTTACATTCACCAGAATATAACCCGCACGAATAATCGCGAAAGTCGCAATCGGATACTGAATAATATTCGGCAACATCACCGCGATTCGGCTACCGGCCGCCAAGCCTAGATTCTGTAGGTAAGTAGCCAGTTTCTGGCTATAAACATCAATCTCCTGATAGCTGAACTTTCGATCCAGATAAAAGAATGCAGTCTTATCCTTAAACTTAAGCAGATTCTCAGCAATCGTCGTACTCAAAGTTTTGTCAGGATCGGGCCGGGTAAATTCCGGATTGACGTTCCATTTTTTATATTCTTCCATCCATGGCTGACTTGTCATTACAGCACTCCTATCCTTGATTTTAAATTTATTTTGTATCGTGAAACTTTATTTTGATTAAAAAATAATAACGTTATCTTTCCTCCCAAATCAATGCAATATTTGGCTAATTTCAAATTTTTACAAATAAAATCACGAATTTTATGGCTAATTATTTGGATATATTTTATCAATTAATAATATGACATTTCTTATGGCGAAATAATAAATCAGTAAAAGCAACAAAAGAATGTGGATTCATTCTTATAAAACAACAACGTAACAAGAAAAGGATGTCGATGATGACGTATGAAACTTCAGTGCTAGAAGCTGAACGGGTCACAGTTCAGCCTAAAAAAATATGGATGACCGCATTTATTCTATGTTTTCTTATTTTACTTGCAGACGGTGTTGATCTGGCTTTTTTGGCCTATAGCCTCACCAGTATCAAAGCTGAATTTAATTTAACCACCGTTCAGGCAGGGGCCTTAGGGAGCTGGAGTCTGGTCGGTGGAGTGATTGGCGGATTAATTGGCGGTTGGGCCTGTGACCGTTTTGGCCGGGTGAAAGTTATTGTATTTTATATGATTCTTGCTTCCAGCTTATCCTGCACCTTGGGCTTTGTAGAATCTTACCATCAGTTTTTAATTATCCGCAGTATTGCAGCTATTGGACTGGGTTCCCTATACATCGCCTGTAATACCTTAATGTCAGAATATGTTCCGACAAAATACCGGACAACTGTTCTGGCGGCACTTATGACCGGTTTTACCCTAGGTTCATTATGTGCAACTTTACTGGCGGGCTGGATTATTCCTGAATATGGCTGGCGTATGCTGTACTGGATTACCATTTGCCCGATCGTTCTGGCTTTTCTGCTTTATTTTCTTGTTCCTGAACCGGATTCATGGCTACGTTCACGTGAATTAAAACGTCAGGAAGCAGCTAGCAAAGTTAAGGTGAAAAAGCAGAATCCTTATAAAGTCATTCTCAAAGATAAAAATCACCGCTGGATGTTTTTACTATGGATTTTAAGTGCAGGTGCCCTGCAATTTGGTTATGCCGGTTTAAGTAACTGGTTACCTGCCTATCTCGAATCGGATCTGGGCATCAGTTTTAAGGCCATGACTGGCTATATGGTTGGCACGTTTATGATCATGATTTTTGCCAAGATCGTCGCAGGCATTCTGGCAGATCGTTTCGGACGACGTGCCTTGTTCGCTTTTGGAACCATGGGCACAGCCCTGTTTCTTCCGATTGTAATTTATTTCAATACACCGACCAATATTTTGTACCTGATGCTCATGTTCGGCTTCTTATATGGTATGCCATTTGCCATTAATGCCACGTATATGACTGAAAGCTTCCCTACTTCGATTCGTGGTACGGCTGTAGGTGGTGCATTCAATATAGGCCGTATCGGAGCAGTATTTGCACCACTCACAATTGGATATTTTGCTCATGGAGGTTCAATTGGAACGGGACTACTGGTAATGGCAGGCGCCTATTTTATTTGTGGTCTGATTCCTGCACTGTTTATACGTGATCGCTTATATGATCCGCAAAAAGCAGATTAATCTCTATCATCTTTTGATAAAAAACCAGTCAAATAGACTGGTTTTTTAATGAATAAAATTTAAAAATCAGACGACTTTTCTTTGAACATTTTCCATGTATTCATAATGGTAACCACTGCGAATAAAATGCTGGTTTTTGTCTCTAAATGAATGCGCATAATCTGGCCAGACCAAAGTCAGCTTGCGGCTCACCGGGTCCAGATACCAGCTTTTACAGCTTTCTGATAACCAGACACTGCCTTGGGAAAGCTGCTGTAACTCCTGCATATAGGCATTTTCAGCATCTTGATCAGCTTCAAAGGCCTGAATCTGTTCCTGTTCAAAAAACTGCAAGGCGTCCAGTACCAGATCAAACTGGGTTTCCAGAAAATAAAGCGCTGAGTTATGCCCACTTCCGGTATTAGGACCATTCAGAATGAACAGGTTTGGAAAATTATGGACTGTCGTAGATTGATAACCCTGCATACCACTAGACCATTGCTGCTCCAGACTTAGGCCATGTTTACCCACTACCTTTGAGGCATAAGGTGGTCGTGCTGCTTCAAATCCAGTAGCAAAGACGATGATATCTGCAGAATATTCATTGCCTGATTTGCTGATTACACCGTCTTTTGTGATGGCGGCCAAAGCTGAATCTTCAAGCGTGACATTCGGTTTTAGAAAAGTTGGATAATAATCATTGGACAGCAATAAACGCTTGCAGCCTGGTTCATAATTCGGTGTGAGTTTTCGCTGTAATTCGGGATCTGGTATCTGGTGTTTCAAGAATTGCAGGCAGTTTTTCTTGACCCGCTCGATCTGGCTTTTCAGATTACGGCGCTGGGCAAAATTATATTCATTGCCCCAGAACAAGGAATGTCTTAACTCTGCCATGCTGTCCGGATCTTTGCGGAAAAGCTGTTTTTCTGACTCAGAATAAGGTCGGTCTGGTCGCGGCAAGATATACGGTGCACTGCGCTGCAATACGGTCAGGCTTTTGGCTGTTTTGGCAATTTCCGGTACAAGCTGGATAGCTGAAGCCCCTGAACCCACGACAACCACACGCTGATTATCCAGATTCACTTCGTGATTCCAACGTGCAGAATGCATGACCTGACCTTGAAATTCTTCTAGTCCCGGAATTTGTGGCAGATGTTCATCTGCCAGATGCCCGGTTGCTGTAATTAAAAAATTTGCTTCATAAGAACCTTTAGATGTCTGAATATTCCAGATACGTTTTTCGGTATTCCAGCTGGCTTTTTCCAGTTGAGTATGAAAATCAATATGTGGCCGGATATTTTCCTGATCACAGCATTGAATTAAGTAACGTTGAATTTCTGCCCCTTGCGGAAAGACACGTGACCAGTTGGGATTTTTAATAAACGAGAAAGAATATAAATGGGAAGGTACATCACAGGCGACACCGGGATAGGTATTATCACGCCATGTTCCGCCCACTTCTGCTGCACGTTCAATGATTTTAAAATCGTGAATGCCCTGCTGTTTAAGACGGATCGCCATGCCTAATCCACCAAAACCGCTGCCTACAATTAAAATCTTGCTGCGCTGTCCTTGAGCTTGCATTATTTTTCTCCTTTTTTTAAGGCATCATGGGCTGGATTTTCTGATTCGCCGGATACTGTTCTGGATGCTGGCTAAACTGGTTGATCAGTTGCACCACTTCCGCTGGCGCTTCAATATGGATTGCATGTCCTGAAGCTATTTCGATATAGCGGCTGTTCTGAATCGAAGCAAACAGTAATTTTGCTTGCGCTAAAGGCACCATCCGGTCTTCACGGCAAGCCACGATCAAAGTCTCCGCAGAGATGTTCGGCAAAATGGCGGTGATGTCAATGCGATAATTCAGTTCACGCTGTTTGGCTGCATCTTGAGAAGGCTTAACGAAGCGTGCCAGATCCAACACCTGCTGTTCACTACGTGCAGACAAATAATCATCGCTATACAGGCAATAATTCACAAAATGCGGTAAAGCTGCGGATTGATCGTTAAATAGCTGTTGCCAGATCGTGGTCCGTAGTTGTTGCACCGAGCTGGTTTTTGCCCAACCGGCCAACAGGATCAAACGTGCCACGCGCTGTTTAAGACTCGCAGCTACTTGTGCAGCAATCACAGCACCAAGTGAATAACCCACCACAGTAATTGCTTCATCTTCTGCAACTGCATGCTGGATCAGTGCTTCAACTTGTTGACTAAAATCAGTCACTGCCAGATCGGCTTTATCTGGAGTATGCAAATCAAGCGATAAAACCCGCTGATGGATACCGAGCATGGGGAAAATATAGCTGAAATGTTTGTCCGTATTTCCACCCGTACCATGGATCAGAATGATGGTGGGATATGAGGATTTCTGTCCGACTTCATGATAAGTCAGTTGCAGATCACCATAAGGACATTGTCGAGTAATCGTGTCTAAATCCATATAGACTCCTGATCTTGTTGTTTTATGGCCGATGTAATACTGAAAAGTACCTATCGATATTGAGTTTTGTGCAGGATAAAAAAAGTAGTAACAAAAAAAGACCCACGATCGAGAGATTGATCGTGGGCAAAAGGATTAATCGAATTTAAACTCTTCAGGAGTCAGCAGGAACAGGCTCTCACCACCGGCCTGAATATTGGCAACGTGAGTTGAAGTTCTTGGCAGAATCCGGGCAAAGAAGAATTGTGCCGTTTTGATCTTCGCTGCATAGAACGGATCAGTATTACCTTCTTCAATCTTTTGCTGCGCCGTAATCGCCATTTTCAGCCATAAATACGAAGACACCACATAACCAGAGAAATATAGGTAATCCACAGATGCCGCACCGATTTCATTGGCAGACTGTTGTGCCTGAGCCTGAATCGTTTTGGTTAATTCTAGCCATTGCTCAGTCAGCTGGCTCACTTGTGCAACCTGCTGGTTAAACTGGGCATGTTGCTGATGCTCTTTAACAAAGCCCTGAATCTCATCCGTTAATGCAGTGAGCAAACCCAATTTTGAACCTAGCACTTTACGCGCCAGCAAGTCGATTGATTGAATTTCAGTAGTACCTTCATACAGACTGGCAATACGTGCATCACGGGCAATCTGTTCCATGCCATGTTCAGCAATATAGCCGTGTCCACCAAAGACCTGCATACCGTGTTTGGCAGCTTCTACACCTGTTTCGGTCATTAAGGCTTTAGCAATTGGGGTCAATAATGCCAGACGGTCTTCTGCAGCTTTCTTCTCTTCAGGATTATCCGTTGCTTCAGCGATATCAGCATACGTTGCCAGATAATAAGCCAAGGCACGTGAACCTTCTGCAAATACCTTTTGAGTCAGTAGCATATTACGCACTGCCGGATGCACGATAATTGGATCCGCAGGCAGGTTTGGCTCTTTCGCACCTTCAAGTGAACGCATCGCCAGACGGTCTTTGGCATAAGCCAACGCGCCTTGATAAGAAGATTCAGCTGCAGCCAAACCTTGAATCGCTGTACCAATACGCGCAGAGTTCATAAAAGTAAACATGCAGTTCAAGCCGCGGTTTTCAGGCCCGATCAGGAAACCTTTGGCATTATCAAAATTCAGTACACAGGTCGCATTGCCATGAATACCCATCTTGTGTTCAATCGCGCTACACACCACACCATTGCGTGAAGCCACATTTCCAGCTTCATCCAGATTGTATTTAGGCACGATGAACAGTGAAATACCTTTAGTACCGGCAGGCGCATCCGGTAAACGCGCCAATACAATGTGTACGATATTTTCAGCCAGGTCATGCTCACCTGCTGAAATAAAGATTTTCTCACCGCTGATACTGTAGCTGCCATCTTCATTTGGCACCGCTTTAGTACGGATCAGGCCCAGATCAGAACCGGCATGTGATTCAGTTAAACACATGGTTCCGGTCCAGCGACCTGCAATTAAAGGTACCAGGAATTTCTGTTTCTGTTCATCGCTACCATGATGCTCTAAAGTACGCATCGCACCATGAGACAGGCCTGGGTACATACCCCAAGACCAGTTAGTCGCCGTAATAATTTCTGAAATGGCAATACGGTATAAGGTCGGGAAGCCTTGGCCACCATATTTTTCATCACCAGTTAATGAGGTAAAACCAAGTTCTACATATTTGTCATAAGCAGCTTTAAAACCATCCGGTGTAGTCACGACGCCATCTTGCAGACGGCAGCCCTGCTGGTCGCCTGTCGCATTAATTGGTAGAAGTTCGTTTTGGCAAAAATCAGCAGCGACTTCCAGATATTGTTCCATAATATCCATAGAAACTTTGTCTGCGAACTTTGCATAGCCTTCGTATTTCTGTTCAACATTGAGCAGATCTTTCAGGACAAACTTCATGTCTTTTAATGGCGCAATATAATTTCTCATCGTAATTCCCTTGTATGAGTTCTAATTTGTATATTTATGACAATTAATTTCATAATACGAAATTATGTTTTAGGTCGAATATAATATAAGTGCATGGATAAAATCTAGTCATGACATAAAAAATCACATTTAAAAAATTAAAACTTTGGTATAAAAAAGCCATTCGGTAATGAATGGCTTTTTATTAAATGATCAAAATAAATCGATCTAGCGCGGGAAAAACTGAGCCAAACGTTGCTGAACAATCTGTTCTGCTTCTTGCATGATATTGTCAATCAGCGTTTGACAGGTCGGGATATCATGGATCAATCCCATGACTTGACCTGCTGTCAGTACGCCTGCATCTACATCGCCATTTTCCAAAGCCAGCTTGCCTTTTAAGCCACTGACATAAGGGCGAATCTGTTCAAATTCCAGATTTGGATCTTCACCCATTTTAACGACGAGGTCAGATACCGCATTTTTCGCAACACGCGCAGTATTTCTGAACTGGCGGTAAAGCAGATGCGTTGCCCTTTCATCATTGTCGACATAAAACTGCTTGATGTTGGGATGGATTGGCGCTTCTTGTGTGGCACAGAAACGTGTCCCCATATTGATGCCTTCAGCACCTAAAGCGAGTGCTGCTACCAGACCACGACCATCCGCAAAACCACCACTCGCTACAATCGGTATAGTGAGCTGATCAGCGGCTGCTGGAATCAGGATTAGTCCAGGAATATCATCTTCACCCGGATGGCCGGCACATTCAAAACCGTCAATCGAGATCACATCCGCACCGATTCGTTGTGCTGAAAGTGCATGTCTGACCGAGGTACATTTATGAATCACAATGATGCCGTGCTGTTTAAAGGCCTCAATATGTTCATGTGGCTTGTTACCTGCCGTTTCTACAATCTTGATTCCACTTTCAATAATGGCCTGACGATATTCGGCATACGGCGGTGGGTTTACAGCGGGTAATAAAGTTAAATTGACCGCAAAAGGCTGATCCGTCATTTCACGGCAACGTGCAATTTCCTTGGTCAGCGCTTCAGGTGTGGGTTGTGTCAATGCCGTCAGCGTTCCCAAACCACCCGCATTGGAGACTGCACTGGCCATTTCTGCGGTACCGACCCACATCATGCCGCCCTGAATAATCGGATAGCGAATGCCTAAAAGCTCGGTGATACGCGTTTGAATTTTCATGAATGCTCTCCTTAGCGTCCGGTAAATTGTGCAGGGCGTTTTTCGACAAAGGCCTGCACACCCTCTTTGTAGTCCTGGCTACTTAAGGCCAAGTATTGCAGGTTTTGTTCCAGCTCCAGTTGCTGATCCATGCTATTTTCAGCACTGCGTTGCAAAGCCTGTTTGGTTAAGGCCAGTGCATAGGTCGGCTGTCGTGCCAGTCGCTGTGCAAGCTCATCGATATAAGCATCAAATTCTGCATCAGGGATCATTTTCCAGACCATACCCATTTCAGCCGCTTCTTTGGCATGTACAGGCTCACCAAGTAAAGTCAGTGCCATGGCACGTGCATAGCCGATCAAACGCGGCAACATCCAGGTGCCGCCGGCATCAGGAATTAAGCCAATTTTAGAAAAGGCTTGAATAAATTTGGCACTTTCCTTGGCAATAACCAGATCGCAAGCCAGCGCGATATTGGCCCCTGCACCGGCAGCCACACCATTTACTGCCGCAAGCACCGGTTTGGGACTTTTACGAATCAGGTTGATCAAAGGATTATAATATTTGGCTAGAGAGCCTTCGGGAGGCAACGGCACACTACCGAGCTGCCCGGCACGTTCTTTTAAATCCTGTCCCGCTGAAAATGCCCGACCATTACCACGAATCACAATCACCCGAATATCCGAGTCTGTATTCCAGCTTTTCAGCACCTGCTGCACTTCCTCATGCATTTGCCGATTGAAACTGTTCAGTGAATCTGGCCGATTAAAACTTAAAGTCGCGACGCCTTGCTGAACCTGAGTTTGAATCATTTCCCACATCATCAATTTCCTTATTTTTTTGTCTGTATCCCTACAATTAATAGCCTTTATTGACATCCACCTGATGACACAAATCCAGCCCTTGATTTAAACGACGGTCATTTTCCAGAATCTGCTCTACCACCACAGACATCGGCGCATGTGAGGCGACATGTGGCGTTACCACAATTTTTTCGTGCTGCCAGAATGGATGGTCCGCAGGTAACGGCTCCTGCTCAAAGACATCGACAATTGCACCACGCAGATGACCAGAATCCAGCGCATCCAATAAATCCTGCTCGATTAAATGCTGGCCACGCCCGACATGAATCAAAGCTGACTGTTCAGGCAGTTGCTGAAATAATTCAGCAGAAAGAATCCCAGTATTCTCTTCGGTAAGGGGTAGCAGGTTAATCAGAATCTGACTTTGCGCCAGGAACTCGGAAAGCTGTTCTTGACCCACATAACTTTTGACTTGATTAATGTCTTTTGGGGAATTCGACCAACCAGAGACTTGATAGCCCATGTCTGCGAAACGTTCTGCTACGTATCCGCCCATATGCCCCAGTCCCATAATCCCGATCTGGATATGATGGCTATAGCTCTGGCGATACTGCTTCCACAGCTGCTGCTTTTGCTGCTGGACCATACGGTCAAAATAACGCTGAAAATACAGCACACCCCAAAGCAGATAATCAAACATGCCCTTTTGATGATGTGGATCCAGCACCCGGCAAACGGCTTGATCTGGGCGTACAGCATTTAAGTTTAAATGTTCTACCCCAGCAGCAATCGAATGAATCAGACCCAACTTTGGTAGCTGCTGCACTTTTTCCAGATCTGGAAACCAGGCAGCAACCGTGGTTGCCTGTTCAGCTTCAGGGCTGTCCACTGTACAGAAACTACCAGCTGGCGCATATTTTTGAAAAGACTTGACCAGAATGGCTTCAATATTTGGTACAGAACTGGAAATAACAATCATGATGCATACTCCGTATATTGATGCTCAATCAGGGACAAAGCGGCCTGCCAAGCACGCTGTAAAATCGGTTCAATGAGAGGACTAGCGAACTGCTTCGCTGTTTTAATTCGGACTTCTTCTGCTGGATAATGCAATTCAGCACCGCCACTTAAGGCCTTGACCTGTGCCTGACAGGCGCGTTCCAGGAAATAGATTTCATGAAAAGCCCGTGCAATGGTCTCCCCAGCCGTTAATAGCCCATGATTTCTTAAAATCATGGCACGATGATCGCCCAAGTCCTGAATCAGGCGCTCCTGCTCATCAGTTGACAGCGCAACGCCTTCGTATTCGTGATAGGCCACATGCTGATAAAATTTCATGGCGTGTTGGGAAATTGGGAGAAGCCCGTGTTTCTGAGCAGAGACGGCAATACCATCTGCAGTATGCGTATGAATGACACAGTTCAAATGAGGATGCGCGTCATGAATTGCAGAATGAATCACAAAGCCTGCCATATTGACTGGCTTGTCTTGTTCATAGCTTTCTACCACCTGCCCTTCATGATTAATCTTCACCAGCGTTGAGGCACGCATTTTTTCAAATGCGACCCCATATTGATTAATCAGAAAGCAATCTGGCTGATCTGGAACTCTTAGGCTGATATGAGTATCAATCAAGTCAGTCATCCGATAATGCGCAATAATGCGATAAAGCGCAGCCAGTTCACAGCGTGCCTGCCATTCAGCAGCTGTAACGAGATTTTTTATTGTCATCATTCCATCCTGGAAAAATATAGCATTTCGATCACTATCTGTTATATCATAATTTTAGAAAAACAGAATATTATTTCATAAGGCGAAATATTTTATTAAAGGGAAGCTATATGACTACAGCTCAAATGAATGGACTTGAATATCTAACTGCAATTAAAAATGGCGAATTACCTGGCTCAGCGATGGGACAACTCATTCCCATGAAACTCAGTGTAGTCCGTGAAAACTATGTGGAATATGAAGTTTATCCAGATGAACGTCATTTCAACCTGCAAGGCGGCATTCATGGTGGATTCTGCGCCACGGTTCTAGACAGCGCAACCGGTGCAGCAGTTCATACTACAGTTGATGCGGGCGTGAGTTTTTCCACTATTGACCTGAATGTCAAAATGCTCAAAGCCATGAAAAATAGCGAAACTTATACTGCGATTGGCGAAGTGATCCGGATTGGACGCAATGTGTTGACTTCAGAAGGCCGAATTGTAGATAAAGACGGTAAACTTTATGCTTTCGGTTCAGCAACTTTATTGGTTACTGGCCGTAAATAATCCTTACGCTGATTTAAACATTCCCTGCATTTGCAGGGATTTGTATTTCTATATAAATAGCCCAATAAAAAATGCCATGCATATCATCTATACATGGCATTAATACGATAACAAAAGCTGTTATGCAGCTTCAGGGTTTTCAATCACCATCGCCAGGCCTTGACCCAGACCGATACATAAGCTGATCACGGCATATTTTTTACCAGTACGCTGTAATTGACGCGCAACAGTTAAAGCCAAACGCGCACCTGAACAGCCCAATGGATGGCCAATTGCAATGCCACCACCATTTGGATTGACACGCGGATCATCAAAAGCCACATCCAGACCTTTCAGGCAAGATAATACTTGGCTGGCAAATGCTTCATTGATCTCGATAATGTCCATATCATCTAGCGTCAAACCAGCACGTTTTACGGCTTTTTTAATTGCTTCGATTGGACCCACACCCATGATGCGTGGCTCAATGCCAGCGGCTGCAGAAGACAGGATACGAGCTAAAGGTTTTAAGCCATACTGTTCCTGAACTTTTTCACTGCCGATAATCAGTGCTGCAGCGCCGTCATTGATACCTGATGCATTACCCGCAGTGACTACACCACCTTCGAAAAGCGGTTTTAACTTGGATAATGCTTCAAATGTTGAAGATGCGCGTGGATGTTCATCTTCAGTCACTAATTTAGGCGGTAATTTACGCCCTTGTGAAACTTCAATCGGGGTAATTTCACCTTCAAAGAAACCTGCTTCTTTTGCAGCTTGATATTTCGCTTGTGATGCAGCAGCAAAAGTATCTGCCTGTTCACGCGTAATGCCAAACTCTTCAGCGACGTTATCACCTGTTTCTGGCATGCTGTGCGCGCCAAACTGATCGGTGAATTTACGGTTTGGGAAACGTGTACCAATCGTGGTGTCATAGATTTTTGCATCACGTGAATACGCGCTTTCAGCTTTAGCCATTACAAATGGTGCACGCGTCATGCTTTCTACACCACCTGCAATATACAGCTCACCTTCACCTGCGGTAATGGCACGTGCTGAATCAATCACAGCACCGAGACCTGATGCACATAAGCGGTTTACCGTCTGACCTGGAACTGTTACCGGCATACCCGCTAACAACGCTGCAAAACGTGCCACATTACGGCTGTCTTCACCGGCCTGATTCGTGCTGCCAAAGATCACATCTTCTACGTCAGCTGCTGGAATACCGGTTTTTTCTAACAGATTTTTAATAACTGTTGCTGCTAGATCATCTGGACGTACGCTTGCCAGGCTTCCTGCGTGGCGACCGATTGGTGAACGTAAACCATCATAAATATAGGCATTTAACATGAGTGTTATTCCTTTAACTTTTTAATTAATGTGTAGTATGAACAAGAGCTAAACCGAGCTGAACGCGGCGGCGCAACCAAGGACTTGGGCGGTAACGCTGGTCACGAGTAATCGCAGTCATGCGGTCTAAAATTTTCAGAATTTTTTCAGCACCTAGTACATCGCCCCATTCAATTGGGCCGTATGGATAACCAAGGCCTAATTTCACGGCAATATTAATGTCTTCTACAGTGGCAACACCTTGCTGGGCAATATCACAGCCGAGATTCACGATCATGGCCAAAGCACGCTGAGCCACAAAGCCGACGCTTTCCTGAATTGTGCTCGCAGTCACACCATCCAGATTGAAAATCGATTGTGCTGCGGTTACCAGTTCAGCTTTGGTCACAAACGTTGGCATTAAAGTACGGTGTTTATTCAGACCGTAAAGCAGATCAATACAGACTACTTGCTGCGGAGACACCTGATAGCGGACTGCGGCTGAAGTTGCATCTTCACCATAAGTCGCAATCAGAATTAAAGCATCTACTGAAGGTGTTTCAGTCTGCTCGATCTGGATGTTGAACTGCTGCAGATATTGCTCAAGCGCCTGACGGTCTTCGCTATATTCTGTACCTAGCCAAACCAATGGATATTGATCCAGCTTTTCAACCAGTGTTGGAGCCACATCACCTACTTTGCTACCTGAAGTGTAATCATAAAAACCTTTACCAGTTTTACGACCTAGCTGTTTAGCAATAAAACGCTGGCGGGTAATCACGCTTGGGCGGTAACGCGCTTCTTCATAATATTGGTGATAGATCGATTCGCTCACTGGATGAGATACATCCATCCCGGTCAGATCGCCTAACTCGAATGGCCCCATCTTGAAACCGATCCCGTCACGGTAGATGCGATCAATTTCATAAAATGGAGTGACATTTTCATTCAGAATTGCATAGGCTTCGCTACCAAAGGCACGACCAGCATGGTTAATGATAAATCCTGGGGTATCTTTGGCTTTTACCGGGCGATGTCCCATTTTTGTAGATAACTGAGTAAGCGCATCCACAATATCAGCACGGGTATTAAAGCCTTCAATGACCTCAACCACTTTCATCAGTGGTACTGGGTTAAAGAAGTGATAACCGGCAACGCGTTCCGGTTGGCTGCAATTGGCGGCAATCGCACTGATAGACAGTGAAGATGTATTGGATGCCAGAATTGCTTCTGGTTTTACGATACCTTCCAGTTGCTGCATCAGCTTTTGTTTGATTTCCAGATTTTCAATAATTGCTTCAACGATTAAATCGCAATCTTTCAGGCCTTCGATCTGCTGGGCAATGGATAAATGAGCAAGATCTTCAGCAGCTTTTTCATGGCTGAATTTACCTTTATCAGCCAGGGTATTTAATGTTTTAGCCAGCTTTTCCTGTGCCTGTTCAGCAGCACCCGCTTTGGCATCAAACAGCACCACATCATGGCCAGATTGAATTGCGATCTGGGCAATGCCCGCACCCATCGTACCTACGCCAATAATACCGATTTTCTGAATTTGAATGCTCATGCTTATCGTCCCTGATAATTTGGTTTACGTTTTTCGATAAAGGCTTGCATACCTTCTTTTTGATCTTCTGAAGAAAACAGTATCTGGAAAGATTTACGTTCCAGCATTAAGCCGGCATTGAGTGGCACATCTTCAGCCAGTAAAGCCACTTCCTTGATTTGCTCAAGCGCGATTGGCGGCATTTTTGCCAGAACTTCAGCCATCTTGATTGCTGTTGCCAGGGTTTCGCTGTCTTCCGTTACTTGAGACACCAGGCCAATCTGATAAGCTTCCGGCGCTGGTACCAGACAACCCGTCATAATGATGCGCATTGCATGGAATTTACCCACGGCACGGAATAAACGCTGTGTACCACCAGCACCCGGCATTACCCCTACTTTGACTTCAGGCTGACCGAACTGGGCACTTTTTCCAGCAATGATAATGTCCGCATGCATTGCCAGTTCACAACCGCCGCCCAATGCATAACCGTTTACTGCTGCAATCACTGGTTTTGAACATTGTGCAATCGCTTGCCAGTAACGTTCGGTACGACGCTGCATCATCTGGATCGTTTCAGCATTTGCCAGTTCTTTAAGGTCAGCGCCTGCAGCGAAGTCAGTTTCACCGCCAGTGAGAATAATGGCACGGATATTTTCATCGTCATTCAATTGCAGAAAAGCCGCAGCCAGTTTCTGACGCACTTCTGTATTCAGGGCATTTTTAGCTTCTGGACGATGGATCTTGACCATCGCCACATGTGTCGAGATTTGCTCTACTTGAACTACCTGTTCCATCAAAAATCTCCATTTATTTTGTATAGCGAAATTTTATTTTATATAAAACTACGGTTTCTAGACCCATAAATCAAGATTTTTTCTCTCAAAAACTCAAAAAAGTTATTTTTTAATAAAAATTAGAGTAAAAACTCTTGTTCAGTTGGCTATTTTATGATTAATTGATTTCGCAATACGGAATTAATTATTTAATTCGAATTTTGGTTATTCATTTATGTAAATATTAACCACAATACAAAATAAAAAAATTAATTTCCGTCATAAGGATACTACGTTGTTCAGTGATTTTTCACTCAAGGTGAAACGGAAAAATCAGATCCAGCCTGATCGTAACAGGGCGAATGCGCACAGACGCTTAGACCTTAGATGAGGAAAATGCTTTTCCGTGAGGAAGAAAATGGATTTAGCGGTAGCAGAGGAATGCTACTTTAATATATAGAGGATATAAGAATGACAAGCGATACCATCGTAGCTGAGGAAACTAAAACGGGGGTCTCCTCCGACGGCACCATTAAGCAGGCACCTAAACGCCTGTGGATGACGGCCTTTGTCTTCGCTTTTTTGATTTTACTATGTGACGGTGCAGACATTGGTATTCTGGCTTTCAGCTTGACCAGTTTGAAAGCAGAATGGGGGCTAACTTCTGTACAGGCCGGTGCCTTGGGAAGTTATTCTCTTTTGGGTATGGGGATCGGTGGCTTTATTGGCGGATGGGCCTGTGACAAATTCGGCCGCGTACGTGTCATCGTATTGGCCACTATTTCCTTCTCGATTTTGTCTGCCTATTCAGGTTTTGCCCAGTCTTATCAAGAGTTTGCGATTTTACGCACCCTTTCGTGCTTAGGTTTAGGCTGTTTATATATTGCCTGTAATACCCTGATGTCAGAATACGTACCGACCAAATACCGTACTACAGTACTGGCAACATTAATGACTGGTTTCACTTTAGGTTCATTGGTGATTACCATGGTTTCTGGCTGGATTATTCCTGAATTCGGCTGGCGTATGCTGTACTGGGTGACAATTGCCCCATTAGCTTTGGGTATTTTGATGCACTTTATGGTACCAGAACCAGAGTCATGGAAACGTGTCCGTGAAATGAAAAGAACTGGTCAGATCGTGGATAATGATGCCAAAAAAGGCAATCCATATATCACCATTCTTAAAGATAAGACCCATGGCAAGATGTTCATCTTATGGTCTTTCAGCTCTGGTTTCCTGCTATTCGGTTATTTCGGTGTAAGTAACTGGTTACCAAGTTATCTTGAAGCTGAATTAGGTATTAAATTCAAGGAAATGGCGCTATACATGGTAGGTACCTTTGTCACCATGATGTTTGCCAAAATCATTGCAGGTTATGTGGCTGATAAAATTGGTCGTCGTATTGTGTTTGCTTTCGGCACCATGGGAACAGCGCTGTTTATTCCTGTTGTCGTGTATATGCACAATGCCGATAACATTGGTGTACTGATGCTAATCTTCGGCTTCCTGTACGGTATTCCATATGCCATTAATGCAACCTATCTCACTGAAAGTTTCCCAACTGGGGTTCGTGGTACAGCAGTCGGTGGTGCGTTCAATATTGGTCGTATCGGTGCAATCTTCGCTCCAATTACGATTGGTTATCTTGCGATGAATGGTTCGATCGGTACGGGTCTATTGGTGATGGGCGCAGCTTACTTCCTTTGCGGTTTGATTCCTGCCCTGTTTATTAAAGACCGTTTATACGATCCACAAAAAGCTGAATAACATTTAACTCAGGAGAGTGGTTAATTCACTGCCCTCCTTCATTCATATTTTTATGACTTTAAATATCAAATACATGCCCTTTGACCTGAACAGGATGTTTCTGGGTTGAACGAGACTCGTATTCATTATTCAAAAGTCAAAAACTCTGCATTGCGCAATAAGAGCAACATTAAGGAAAGATTTTCCTTTTTAGATATCAGAAAATTTCTTTAGGGATTAAGAAATGAAAAAATTAGTTTTAGCGACATTATGTAGTATTGCTTCAGCACAGGCATTTTCAGCAGAAGCGTCAGAAGACCGGATGCAGTTTTTAGAATCACAGTTAAAGCAAATCCAGGCCGAATTGGAACAGCAAAAAGCAGCACAACTTGCGTTAAAAAACCAGCAGGAAGAAGCCAAAGCGCAAGACTCTAAAACTTTGAGTTCAATGGTAGATAATGTCGATGTCTATGGATTGATTCGCTTTGATGGCGCAGTCGATTTCAAAAGTACTACTGAAGCTCGTGGCCGTACCATTAACCAGATTAATAAAGTCCCTTTTACTGAGCCTGACTCTACCCGTTCAGATTTTACTGCAGCTGCCAGCCGAATTGGTTTCCTGGCGAAAGACTTGGGTGGAAACCCGAATGTTTCTGCACGTTTAGAAGCTGACTTCTGGACCAATAATGGTAAAGGCGATGGTGGATTACGTATTCGTCATGCACATTTAAAATACTATAACTGGACTTTTGGTCAGGCCTGGTCATTGATGTCTACACCGGAAATTAGTACTGAAGCTGTCGATTACAGTTTATTGCTGGGTGGATCAGTCCTACGTACGCCTCAAGTCAGCTATGCTTTCAAACTTGATCCGGAAAATACCTGGAATGTAGGTCTGGAGTATATGGCCGGTGGTGATCGCTCTTCTGCCTTGCCTGCTTTAACCACTAAATATGTTCATCAATCAGGTCCGCTGCATTTATTGGCTCAAGGCTTTGTCAATCAAAAGCAGGCGCAAACTGATACAGGTGATATTGAAAAAGTTGGTTGGGGTGTAGGTCTTGGTGGACGTTATCATCTCAATGATCAAAACTCGATTCAGGGTAACTATTTCCATATGGTTGGCGACCAGCGTATTGCAGCTTTCTTGACTCAAGGTTCAACCACCGACGGTGCTGCCTGGGGTGGAGATTACTCAGTCGATCCAATCAATAATGAACTTTTACTGAATGAGTTTAATAGTTTAAGTATCGGCTTTACGCATAAATTCACGCCGAAACTACGTAGTAGCATCAATGCTAGCGTTGTTGATTTTGATGATTCCAGCGACTATGCACGCGCGAATCCTAAGACCAATAAACGTTTAACTGACTATGTAGCAAACGTGATCTACTCTCCTGTTCCAAAGATTAATCTCGGTCTAGAGTACCATCACGGTAAACGTGAAACTTTTGATAATAGAGAAGCGGATGTTTCACGTATCAACCTCTCTGCCAACTATAGTTTTTAAAGCCTCAGGAGACAAGGATGTCAGCCCAAGGGCAAATTTCACGCCGTTTCATGTTCATGATGGCAATGACCTGCGCACTCTGCGCAGGTTGTAACTATTTTAACCAGCCATTAATTTATTCTATCGCAGAAGATCTGCATATCAGTGTGGCCGAGTCTGGCTGGACTGTCGTTTTAACCCAGATTGGTTATGCCACTGGGTTATTTTTGTTTGTACCTCTAGGCGATTTATTTGAAAAACGTCTCTATATTTGCAGCCTCATGCTATGTACCGGACTGGCACTGATCGGACTTTCTGCCAGTACTAATCTGCATATGCTCTATGGTTTTACTCTACTAGCTTCTTTCTGTTCGATTACCACCCAGATTCTAATTCCTTTTGCGGCCAACCTTTCTCAACGAGAAAAAAGTGCTGAAGTGGTCGGTCTGCTGATGAGTGGTGTTTTGTCGGTATCCTGTTTGCCCGAACTGTATCAGGACTGATTTCTACCTTATGGTCCTGGCACGCCGTATACCTATTGAGTGGCTGTTCTATTCTCTTGCTCAGCATCGCCATGTGGTATCAGTTACCTAAAGCGAAAAGCCAGCTACAAATGAGCATCTTGCAGATTTATCGCTCACTATTTACCTTTGCCAAAACCGAACCGATGCTGATTCGACGCAGCATCATTGGTGGTTTGGGCTTTGGGATGCTGAGTATTATTTTTACCACCATGACTTTTGTGCTGGCGGAAGCACCCTATCATTTTAATGATTTCCAGATTGGCTTGATGGGCATTGTTGGTGTGGTTGGCATCTGGTCATCACAATGGACTGGTAAAATGATTGGACGGCACCGAGAAAAATGGGTGGCACAACTCGCTACAACGGGCTTAATTCTGGCCTGGATTCCCCTGTTCTATGCGCAAAGCTATTTATGGGTGTATATCATTGGATTAATTCCTGCCTATTTTGGGATTTCTTCGCTACATGTTTTAAATCAGAATCTGGTATATCGGATCTCAGTGCAGGCCCGTTCCCGTATTAATGCAATCTATATGACCTGTTATTTTTCAGGTGCTGGAATCGGTGCATTTCTATCGCTAAACCTATGGAAAATGTATGGCTGGTCAGCCTGCGTTGCATTGGGCTTTGTCTTTGCCCTGCTTATCTTTAGTATTAACCGCTATGACCTAAGCCGCGAACGTAATCTGGTCAATATCCAGTCCCAGTCATAATCAATCTAAACTCATACCTTGTGCACTCATAGAATATAAGATTGGGTGCGCAGTACATGACACATTATCTATGTTAATTTTAGAAATTCTTTAAAGCTCATTTGTCGCTTTTTTACATAAAGATAGACTCCAAATTGGAGTATTACAAAGAAGCCTATGTTTCTTAAAATAGTAAACAATAAGTCTAAATTGCCAAAAATTAAGTCTGTAGCGAAGAGCAAGATCACTAATACGGAATGTAAGTATAAGGTTTGTTGAGTCTTACTTTGCAGTGCGGTAGCTGCATTGATATAACCAATAAGCGTTAATCCTAATATCATAAGAATGATTCCGCAGATAATACCTAGGGTCATATAAGGCCCAGAGCTATATGCAAACAGGGTTAATACAGCACCAGTTAAAGCTACTAAACCTACAAATGAGCCTAATAAATTTCTTAAGTAATATGCCATTTGTTACATGATCTCTTCTAATGAAAGTTTAGAATTTTTAGCCTTGTAGTTGCTAAGAAATGTTTTCTCTTGTTCCAGGTATATCTATTACTTCTTGTACAAATACATTAGATTGATGGCACTTAATCGTAAGCATCCGGCTAACACAGCCTTACCAAGCGATCCTATAAGCCTTAATTTAGTTCCCACCTAAAAACAAGTGGGGACTTAATCCATGAACATGGATATATATTCAGCAACACCTCCTGTTGCTAA
>NZ_VPDQ01000040.1:0-17162 GCF_013417535.1 Acinetobacter sp. YH12241
TCATGAAATACGGTATTCTGATGGGACAAAACCTGAATCCTGGTCGTTAAAGTGTTTGTTTGCACTCATATTTTAACTGTTAGGACTCAGGTTTTTTTATTTAAAGCAAACTATGGGACAGCAGTGAGCTTCAAGCTTCCTTTTTATTTGAAACATCTAGTAATAAATTAAGACCCAAGACTGGAATTTAATGCCAACTCAGGAAGCAACTTAGCAGCGATAATGTATACATCTGTATATTAATTGCTGTAAATCGCGAGATATTTTGCATGTCCACTTCCCTAGACGGTCTTCAATTTCCCATTTCTGCTTCACAACAAAAACCAAGCACATCGAAAATCGGCCGTAACATTATTTCTGAAGCCTTAGCCGCAGTCGATCCTGTACATGCTACTGCAGCACAACAGGAAAAGAACTGGCGTAAGCAATATCCAGTACACTTTAAACATCTGGTTGAAGATGGATTACGCTCCGCAGGTGCAGCACTAAGTATTGCCAAGCAAGGTCTAGAAACTGCACATGCCAGCTTTGAGTTTTACCGTGATGGCCAGAAGCATCTACTAAAAGATGTGATGTCTCTCCCTGCGCAGAACCTGAATACTTTTCAACTGAAAGGCCAGTCTGAAAAAGCCCCAGAATGGTATGTGCCTTATCATGGCAAAAAACTGCAAGGACAAGCATTACTGGATCAGATCCAATCATGGGAAGAGCGTGGCATTGTCGAGCCAAGTCATGCCAATGCGCTACGTGAATGTATTGCTCATCCGGAATGGTTTGACCTATCCGATCGTACCACTGTTCTATTTGGTGCCGCTTCTGAAGCAGGTCCACTGACCTGGTTGTCGAAATGGAAAGCCAATATCGTCGCAATTGACCTGCCGAATACCCGTGTCTGGGGCAAAATTCTGGATACAGTAAGTCAAGGCAACGCTACTTTATATGCACCATCAGTTGAAGCCCTTCCTGCTGATACTTCACTGGAAGTTTTAAAAGAAAAACTCGGTGCCAACCTGCTCACCCAGATTCCTGAAATTGCTCAATGGCTGATTCAGTTTGAACAGGATTTAGACTTGGCGGCAATTGCCTATCTGGATGGTGAAAAGCACGTACGTGTTTCTATGGCGATGGATGCCATTATGAAATATGTCAGCAAGCAGAAAGCCAATACCAGCCTGATGTATATGTGCACCCCGACGGATGTATATGCAGTTCCAGAAGAAGTCGTTCAGGCTTCACAAAGCAAATACCAGCAGTTGTCGAAATTGGAAAGTACTTTAACCAAAGGCATTTCACTGATTTCACGCAAGCATTTTTTCCAGAAAAATAAGCAGGATCTGTTTAAGGTTGGCGATAAGTCTTATGGTGTTTGTGACTGTCTGGTCATTGAGCAAGGTCCGAACTATGCACTGGCTAAACGCATCCAGCAATGGCGTGCAACATTGGCACGTGCTAACGGGCAGCAAGTGAGCATCAATATCGCTCCTTCAACAACGACTTATTCTGTGACCAAGAATCCACTGCTGAAAGCTGCATTTAACGGTGCCAGCCTATTTGATGTAGAAGCATTCGCTCCTGAAACCACCAATGCGATTATGGCGGCATTGTGGATTCACGACCTACGTAATCCTGAATCTGTGGCCAATCCTGATATACAACTCAACCATCCACTTGAGTTGATGATGTCAGGCGCAAATCATGGCGGTTTATGGCGTGTGGCTTATCTGGCACGTACTGCTCTGCCTTTTGCTGCGCTGTATGGTTTTGCAACGGATAAATTACCAAAGGGATTATTGGGTAAGAAGTTGAAGAAGTAATTCTTCTTAAATAGATAGATCTCTCTCCAGAGCAAGTTTTAAGGTAATACTCAAATATGGGTTAGTGAAAAAGTATTTTTACTTTACCCTCACCCCCTTGCGTAGCAATGTTACTCATCCCATAGGGAGAGGGATTATCATGTGATTTATCTATAACTTCCAAATGGAAATTCCCTCTCCTGAGCAAGCTTTAAAGCACTGCTTTTAAAGCGCAGCGCAAGTGAGGGTTAGGAAGGGGTCATCTTTTATTTAAATCCCTCATCTCTTGCAGAAGAGGAGTACTCCTATCTTCCACAAGGAAATATAAAAATCACCCATAAAAAAACGCTGCCTAAGCAGCGTTTTTTACATCGAATCTTCTTAGAAAACTTTCAGAAGAATCCAGTACAAACCACCTGATAAACAGATCGTTGCTGGCAGTGTAAATACCCAGGCAGACAGAATTGATTTGACCATTTTAAAGTTTAGGCCCGACTTGTTCGCCACCATGGTACCTGCAACTGCAGAGTTCAGGACATGAGTGGTAGATACTGGCATACCAAAGCCATCAGCAGCAGCGATCGTAGACATGGCTACCAGTTCGGCAGACATCCCCTGACCATAAGTCATGTGCTCTTTACCGATCCGCTCACCGACAGTTACGACAATTCGTTTCCAACCCACCATGGTACCTAAACCCAATGCCAAGGCTGTTGCCACTTTCACCCAGGTCGGAATGTATTGCAGGAATGAATCCAAGTTGTCTCGATACTCATCAACGGTTTTTTCCTGAACCTCGCTCATTGCCGGTAAAGCTTCTGCTTTGTCCAGACGTTTAAATGCTGTGGTGCTCAGGTACATGTCGTTACGGAATTCTGAAACTTGTGTTTCTGGGACATCTTTAATATTGCTGTAGCTACCGACTTTATCACCCAAATGATCTGTCAGGCTTGCCAGTGCAGGAACAACCTCAGCATTCAATTCTTTGGTTTGAATGTAGGTCGTGATGATGGCACGTGCTTTTTCGTCCGGAATATCTTCATGCTGCGGATAAATCGCATCAGCCGTTTGCGCAGACAACTGACCAAAAGATTGGATATGTGCTGCATCCAGATTTTTGTTTAATGAATATGCCAAAGGTACACAACCGATCAGGATCAGCATGATCAGACCCATACCTTTTTGACCGTCATTTGAACCATGCGCGAAGCTCACACCTGTACAGGTAAAGATCAGAATGGCACGAATCAGCGGTGGTGGTGGCTTATTGCCTTCAGGTGGCTTAAACAGTTCAAGTTGCTTTCTGAAGATCTTTTTCACTAACAGGAATAGTACCCCAGCAAAAGCAAAACCGATCAGAGGTGAAAACAGCAATGCTTTACCAACTTTCAGCACCTGTTCCATATCCACACCAGAAGCACCACCACCTGAATTCAACAGGTAGTTCATGATACCTACCCCCAGAATCGAACCGATCAGGGTATGTGAACTGGAAGCGGGAATGCCAAGGAACCAGGTACCCAAATTCCAGAGAATCGCGGCAATCAGCATGGCAAAAACCATAGCGAAACCGGCACCTGTGCCGACATTCATAATCAGCTCGACAGGCAATAATGCAATGATCCCATATGCAACAGCACCACTGGCCACCATTACCCCAAGGAAATTACAAAAACCTGCCCACATGACTGCAACCGGTGCAGACAATGCATTGGTATAAATCACGGTCGCAACCGCATTGGCCGTGTCGTGAAAACCGTTGACGAATTCGAAGCCCAGCGCAATGAATAACGCCGTGCCTAAAAGAAGCATTGAATACAGACCGATCGGTGGGACATGAGCTAAATCTGAAGTCAATTGGAAGCCGATATAGATCAGCGTGGAGATAATTAGAGTCAGAAACACCGGCATAAAAAATTTCGGTGTGGGCACATGAACATTGGCCGGCTTATCAGAAGGCGACTGTTGTGCTGAACCTAAGGGAGTTTGATTAGAATTCATGCAAGCAGGAATAGAGGATTCAAGAATCCCCATATTGTTCAGTTAAATTGTGACAATTATATGACAAAGTGCTGTCATATAAACCAGTTTTTTAGACTTTCTCGTTGCCGTTTATCCTGTAACCACATGCTCTGAATTTTAAAAATATATAAATACAATCAAATACTTATTAAAAGAAAAACACTTAAATCGTCCGGCTTTATTCATGTTTTGCAATATATCTGATCATTCCTACTCGGCTGTCATATTTGCGAGCCTGTCATATTTGGCTAAAGATTAGCTTTGTAATATGACACTCTGATGAAAGCTGCTTACATTTTATTTTCCAGTCGTACCCTTTTATCAAAAACTTTAATTTCCAGATTTCCATCTGTTTTCAGCTTTCTATACCGGCTTGAGTTTCTTTATCAAATTTTCATATCAAGCATATCCAGCATTCTGTATAAGCGTTACAGAAAACTGCGCACTAATCTGTTAAGATTATTGCCGTTTTTGATGCTTACTGAGAAAGTTTGAATGTCCACACTTGCCACCCTAAAAGAACTTCTTGCCAAGAGAATTTTAATTATCGATGGTGCGATGGGTACCATGATCCAACGCCATAAATTGGAAGAAGCTGATTATCGTGGTGAGCGTTTTGCTGATTGGGCATACGACCTTAAAGGCAATAACGACTTACTTGTGCTGACTCAGCCACAGATTATTCAAGGCATTCACGAAGCGTATCTTGAAGCCGGTGCCGATATTATTGAAACCAATACCTTTAACGGCACCCGTGTTTCAATGTCTGACTATCACATGGAAGATCTGGTTCCTGAGATCAACCGTGAAGCGGCGCGTCTTGCCAAAGAAGCCTGTGCAAAATACTCAACGCCTGAAAAACCACGTTTTGTGGCAGGTGTGATTGGGCCGACATCACGTACTACGTCGATTTCACCAAATGTAAATGACCCTGCTTTCCGTAATATCACTTTTGACGAATTGAAAGTGAATTACATCGAATCAACCAAGGCCTTGATTGAAGGTGGTGTTGATATCATCCTGATCGAAACCGTATTCGATACTTTAAACGCCAAAGCTGCCATCTTTGCAGTGAAAGAAGTGTTTAAAGAACTGGGCACTGAATTGCCAATCATGATCTCAGGTACGATTACTGATGCGTCTGGCCGTACCTTGACTGGTCAAACGGCTGAAGCGTTCTGGAACTCAATGCGCCATGCAGAACCAATCTCAATTGGTTTCAACTGTGCCCTGGGTGCAGATGCCATGCGTCCACACGTAAAAACTGTGTCTGATGTGGCGGATACTTTTGTGTCTGCGCATCCTAATGCCGGCTTGCCAAATGCCTTCGGTGGTTATGATGAAACTCCAGAAGAAACTGCAGCTTTCATTAAAGAATTTGCTGAAAGTGGTCTAATCAACATCACCGGTGGTTGTTGTGGTACCACTCCCGATCACATCCGCGCGATTGCTCAAGCAGTTGAAGGCATTGCCCCACGTAAAGTACCTGAAATTGAACCAGCATGTCGCCTCAGTGGTTTAGAGCCATTTAACATCACCAAAGATTCATTGTTCGTGAACGTCGGTGAACGTACCAACGTCACCGGTTCGAAAAAATTCCTGCGTCTGATCAAAGAAGAAAACTTCGCTGAAGCACTAGATGTTGCCCGTCAACAGGTTGAAGCCGGTGCACAGATCATCGACATCAACATGGATGAAGGCATGCTCGACTCAGAAGGTGCGATGGTGCACTTCCTGAATCTGGTGGCATCTGAACCAGATATTTCACGTGTGCCAATCATGATTGACTCATCTAAATGGGAAATCATTGAAGCTGGTCTGAAATGTGTTCAAGGTAAAGCCGTTGTTAACTCGATTTCCCTAAAAGAAGGTTATGACGAATTTGTAGAACGTGCCCGCCTCTGCCGTCAATACGGTGCAGCCGTGATTGTGATGGCATTTGATGAAAATGGTCAGGCCGATACTGCGGAACGTAAAAAAGAAATCTGTAAACGTTCTTATGACGTATTGGTAAATGAAGTTGGCTTCCCGTCTGAAGACATCATCTTTGACCCGAATGTGTTCGCGGTAGCAACCGGTATCGAAGAACACAACAACTATGCTGTCGATTTCATCGAAGCAACTGGCTGGATTAAACAGAACCTGCCAAATGCGATGATCTCTGGCGGTATCTCGAACGTATCTTTCTCATTCCGTGGTAATGAGCCGGTACGTGAAGCGATCCATGCGGTGTTCCTATACTATGGTATCCAGCAAGGTCTGACTATGGGTATCGTAAATGCCGGTCAGCTGGCGATTTATGATGACATCGACAAAGACCTGAAAGATGCGGTTGAAGATGTGATCCTGAACCGTAACCAGGGTGAAAGCGGCAACGAAGCAACTGAAAAGTTACTTGAAATTGCTGAGAAATACCGTGGTCAAGGTGGCGCGCAAAAAGCTGAAGAAAACCTTGAATGGCGTAATGAACCGGTTGAAAAGCGTCTTGAATATGCGTTGGTTAAAGGTATTACCACTTATATCGACCAAGATACTGAAGAAGCTCGCCTGAAAGCCGTTCGTCCACTTGACGTGATCGAAGGCCCATTGATGGCGGGTATGAACGTCGTTGGTGACCTGTTTGGTGCCGGTAAAATGTTCCTGCCTCAGGTAGTGAAATCTGCACGTGTCATGAAACAAGCCGTAGCTTGGTTGAACCCGTACATTGAAGCAGAAAAAACCCAAGGTGAAGCCAAAGGTAAAATCCTCATGGCAACCGTAAAAGGCGACGTGCATGACATCGGTAAGAATATCGTGGGCGTGGTACTGGGCTGTAACGGTTATGACGTAGTCGATCTTGGTGTGATGGTGCCATGTGAAAAGATTCTGCAAACTGCGATTGATGAAAAAGTCGATATCATCGGTTTGTCTGGTCTGATCACCCCTTCTCTGGATGAAATGGTATTCGTTGCCAAAGAAATGCAGCGTAAAGGCTTTAACATTCCATTGATGATTGGTGGTGCGACGACTTCTAAGGCACATACGGCTGTGAAGATTGCCCCTCAATACCAGAATGATGGCGTGTACTACACAGCTGATGCCTCTCGTGCTGTAGGTGTAGCGACTCAATTGCTTTCTTCCGAGATGAAGCCAAAACTGGCAGCAGACTATGCAGCGGATTATGAAAAAATCCGTACCCGTCTTGCCAACAAACAGCCAAAAGCGGCGAAGCTGTCTTATGCAGAATCAGTTGAAAATGGTTTCAAAATCGACTTCGACAAGAATGCACCATTTAAACCAAACTTCATTGGCTCACAAACTTTCACCAACTACCCTTTAGAAACTTTGGTGGAATACTTTGACTGGACACCGTTCTTTATCTCTTGGAGTCTTGCGGGCAAATTCCCGAAAATCCTTGAAGATGAAGTCGTGGGTGAAGCCGCACGTGACCTGTATGCACAAGCACAGGCGATGTTGAAAGACATCATCGAAAATAAACGGTTCGATGCACGTGCTACTTTCAGCATCTACCCTGCAAATCGTACCGGTTCAGATACGGTTGCTGTGACTGATGAAGCTGGCAATGTAACGCATACTTTCGAACACTTGCGTCAGCAGTCTGACAAAGTAACCGGTAAGGCTAACTACTCATTGGCTGACTTTATTGCGCCTAAAGATGTGGCTCAGGATTATCTGGGTGGCTTTACCGTTTCGATCTTCGGTGCGGAAGAATTGTCTCAGGAATATAAAGCCAAAGGTGATGACTATAATGCGATTATGGTTCAAGCCTTGGGTGACCGTTTTGCGGAAGCCTTTGCAGAGCATCTGCACCAGCGGATCCGTAAAGAGTTCTGGGGCTATCAGGCTGACGAAACTCTGGACAATGATGAATTGATCAAAGAGAAGTATGTCGGCATCCGTCCTGCGCCGGGCTACCCAGCTTGTCCTGAACATTCTGAAAAAGCGCCATTGTTTGACTGGTTAGGTACGACTGAGAAGATGGGTACTTACCTGACTTCTAGCTTTGCGATGTGGCCACCTTCATCAGTGAGTGGTTTCTATTATGCAAACCCTGAAACTGAATACTTTAACGTGGGTAAAATCTCTGGTGATCAACTGGAAGATTATGCGAAGCGTAAAGGCTGGACACTGGATGAAGCGAAACGCTGGTTAGCGCCAAATCTGGATGATTCTATCGTGTAAGATTCCTCTAATTTAGAGTAGAAAAATCCCCTCGAGCGAGGGGGTTTTTTATATTCGACCTTTTTTCATTCCGGAAGCCAACCAAAAAAGATTTTTTCCATGATTGAGCCATGCCTGAGCATCATCTGTGTGATTCATAGACATCATTTCAATATAATGGGTGTCTATGAACAGAGAAATTCAACAAAGACTCGTATGGGTTAAATTATTTGAAGAGACCAATAATGCTGGCCTGGTTTGTCGGAGATGTGGCATTTCTAGACCAACGTTACGCAAGTGGTGGAAACGATATTCTGAACAAGGTATTGATGGATTAAGTAGTCAGAGTAAACGTCCCTTAAAATCGCCAAATACTAAAATCAATGCTGAGCTAGAAGCTTTAATATTAGAAATGCGCTCGGCTAGAAATCTTGGTGCTCGACGTTTGCAAACAGAATTAATGAGGCTGCACGGAGTCTCGTTGTCCTTAGCGACTATCCATAAAGTACTATCCACCCATCAAGTCAAACCGATTAAAAAATTCCGTCGTAAAGTAGATTTCATTCGTTATGAACGCCCATTACCAGGCGATAGAATTCAAATGGATACCTGTAAACTGGGTCCTGGACTATATCAGTACACATCTATCGATGACTGCACACGATATCGCGTTTTAAGGATATATAAACGCCGAACAGCAGCGAATACTCTCGACTTTTTAGACTGCGTAATTGAAGAAATGCCTTTTCCCATACAGCGAATACAGACCGATCGTGGACGAGAATTCTTTGCTGAAAAAGTACAGAAAAAAATGATGCAGCATGGAATCAAATTTAGGCCAAATAAACCAGGTTCACCTCATCTGAATGGCAAGGTAGAGCGCTCACAAAAGACTGATAAATCTGAGTTCTACGCTACTGTAGATATCGATTCAGAGGATATCCAGAACAAACTGGCAGAATGGCAGCATTACTATAACTGGATGAGACCACATTCAGCTTTGAAAGGTAAAACACCGATGGAAAGGTACTTTGAATTATGTGAAGAAACTCCTTTCTCAGATGAAGTCCAGAAGCAATACAGCCCCTCAAATGAACGGATTCAACATGCCAATTACAAGATGGATTTAGAGATCGCTAAATTGAAACGATCTCTATGAATCACACAAATAAGATTATATGATGTAAAAAAGCCTCGAAATTGTTCGGGGCTTTTTATTTATATTCTTACTCCAATCCTCTCTTGCGCTTCCTTTAAAGCAGTGCTTTAAACTCGCTCAGGGATAAGGAGTAACATATGTTTATTTGCTTCAGCAAGTTAAGAATAGATATTCCCTCTCCTTTTAGGAGATGAGAAGCACTGCTTCGCAAGGGAGAGGTTATTTATACTTTTCCAAAAACTTCTCCAACTCCTCCGTCACCACCACCCTTTTTCTACCCTTCAACTGGTCCTTATCCAGCAAACCTTCTGAATCTACGACTAGTACTTTATGTCCATCCTGTTTTAAACGATCTACACCTTCAAACAGCATTCGGGCACCGACATCATGCATCAAAGTGAGATTAGTCAAATCGAGGATAATGGTACTTTTACCTTCAGGTTCATCCTGCAAAATGCGTAGCAGCATTTCAGACTCAGTAAATTGCAGCACTCCACGCAGTTCATAAACCACGACGTTATTCTTTTTCCCCACTGTGTAACGACTTTGCAAAATGGTCTGTGCTGACGGCGTACCTTCCATGAGATGCAGTCCCATATCGTGCGACAGATTTTCAAAGATTCTGACCCCACGCACACTATTACCATGCTCATCAATTTTCGGAGAAAATACCGCAATCCCAACTTGCCCTGGCAGCACTCCAATAATGCCACCTGCCACGCCGCTCTTGGCAGGAATACCCACTGTGGTCAGCCAGTCCCCAGCAGCATCGTACATACCGCAGGTCAGCATGACACTGAGCAATTGCCGGACTAAGGCCCGATCCAGCATGCGCTTACCCGTCTTGGGATGCACACCACCATTGGCCAATATACTGGTGATCACGGCTAGATCTTTGACGGTGACCTTAATCGCACACTGCTTGATATAGCCATGCACGATTTCTTTAGGATCTTCGTCCAGCACCCCAACAGTACGTAACATGTAGCCAATCGACATATTCCGAAAAGCCGTTTTAATCTCAGAGTTATACACCTGCTCATCAAAGGACAATTCACGTCCAGCCAGTCCACTTAAAAAACGGCGTAACTGTTCAGCACGTGATACTGTTTTCTTGGCAGGAATCAGAGAATGCGTGGTAATCGCACCAGAATTAATCATCGGGTTTTTTGGAATATTGTGTTCTTTTTCCAACGAAATCTGGTTAAAGGCCTCTCCCGAAGGTTCTACACCCACTTTTTCCAGTACCTGTTTTAGCCCTAGTTCCTTGATTGCTAGCGCATAGGCAAAAGGCTTGGAAAGAGACTGCATGGTAAATTCAACGTCATCATCCCCGGCAGAATAGATGGTTCCATCTACTGTCGATAGTGCAAGTCCGAGATTGTCAGGATCAACCGCAGCAAGTTCAGGAATGTAATCTGCCAGCGCGCCTTTTTTATTATCATGGCAAGCAGAAAGCACATGATTCAAGTAATCCGGTACCGGCGTTTTCATGGCAAATGCTCCCATCTCAATCTTTTATATCATTTTTATTAAAACTGAATACTGAAGACGGTTTTGCTACTTTTATGCAGTTTTATGTTGTGAAAATGGGATATGGACAAAAGAGATAGAGGAAATAAATGAATTCATTGGACAAGATCAGGAAGCTTAAAATAGATAAATTATAAAGATGAGCATACTATTTTCAGATTACAGGTCTATTTCTATCGAGCAATAAACCTGTAACCGATGACAACCAGCTTGATCTTGCAAACAGATTATTTCACCTTAGTTTTGCGAATCATCTTATACAATACTTTTGGCGATAGACGTGACACTAGAACACCCAGTTTTTCTTTAGAGCCCCCCACCACGATATATTCTTCACCACGTTTCAACGCTTCTACAGTCTGACGGGCAAAATCAGCCGGTTCCAGGCCATTTTCAATCGCTTCATCCTGCTTGGCCTGAGGTTTGCCTTCCCCATTTAAGGCATTAAAAGACACATTAGTTTTAATAAAGCCCGGAAAAATCACGGATACCTGAATACCCTGATCTGCCATTTCAGCGCGCAGGCTATTCGCCCACATATGAATCGCGCCTTTGGCTGCTGAATAAGACGCCCGATATTGAGTTCCAAGCAGGCCGGCCACACTGGAAATAAAAGCAATCCGGCCAGATTTCTGTTTTAAAAATGTCGGTAAAACTGTTTTGGTGAAAAACACCTGAGAGAAATAATCGACTTCCATAATGGCGCGTTCAGTCTGCATGGTGGTTTCCTGAATCAGGGCACGCTGACTGAGTCCGGCATTATTGATCAGCCAGTCAATGCGGCCTTTCTCACTTAGCACCTGTTCATAAGCCGTGCGTACCTGACTTTCATCAGTAATATCGGCCACGACTGAGATGTGTTGATCAGGATTCACCAGTCCTGAACGGACTTTTTCCAGTTCTTCCAAACGTCGTGCAGTCAATACTATCTGTGCACCTTGGGCAGCACATTCTTCAGCCAGTGCCTTACCAATTCCTGAAGATGCTCCGGTAATCCAGACTACTTTTCCCTGTAAATTTTCTAGTTTTGCCATTGAATCCTGTCACCCTGTTTATATGAATGTGTTCCTGGCGGCATTTCATCTTCCAGAAATGCCAGCAACTGCTCAAAATAATAACTCATGGTATCCGCATCATAGAGGCTACCGAGTTTATCAAAACGTTTATAACCCAGTTGTGTGGTCAGGTGAATCACACCATTCAATGTTTTATCCACCACCACATTAAATTTCAGCATCTTTTTTGGTTCACGTACCAGATGCGTCACACCCTGATCCACCACCTGAATAAAAGCTTTCAATGCCGGTGAGACATACTGGTTATTGCCACTTTTCATCTGCTCCACGCAGCCCAGCAGTTCCATGATCAGCATGCGCTCTACCGGATAGCGAACAAAATATCCGTCCTCATTTTCATGGGTCATTTTGTACAGATAGTTCACCATAGGAATCAGTCGGTCATTACCAAAAAACGAAACTGACCATGGCATATATTTGCGAGTCGTTTCTAAAATCTGTTGAATGACTTTTTCAGATTCCTGATCTGGGGAGCTTGAGAGCTGCACCACACGGCCAAAAATCTGGTCAATAATTTCACAGGCAATATCGGCCAGATTTTCACCGAGCAGTTTGGCCAGGCTTTCCTGCTCACCGGCATTAAATCGGGAATGCAGGTCTTTAAAGCGTTGATGGGTATCGGGGTGAATCTTGAGAGAAATGCTATAGCTCATCTTGTTATCCTTTTTTTAATCGTCTGCGATGAGTCGCGTTTTTATCAATCTATCATACGTTGAGTTCAGGCAACTGCCAATTGGCGAAAGTTTGCTTTTGGTTAAGCTGCCGCATGCCTTGATTTTTTTGCTACAATAGATGCAATTTTTTATCCACTTTTGATCTGTTTAGACTATGACTGATTCAGCGCAAAATATTGCTACGACCTACGATCCGACCGAGATCGAGAAAAAATGGTACCAAACCTGGGAAGAGCGCGGTTACTTCAAGCCGTCTCAAAAAGGTGAATCATTCTGTATCATGATTCCGCCGCCAAACGTCACTGGTAGCTTGCACATGGGTCATGGTTTTAACAATGCCATCATGGATGCCTTGACTCGTTATAACCGTATGTCAGGCAAAAATACCTTATGGCAGCCAGGTACTGACCATGCGGGGATCGCAACTCAGATGGTTGTTGAGCGTCAGTTAGGTGCTCAAGGCGTAAGTCGTCATGATCTGGGCCGTGAAAAGTTCATCGAAAAAGTCTGGGAATGGAAAGAACAGTCTGGCGGTAACATTACCCGTCAAATCCGTCGTTTGGGTTCTTCAGTAGACTGGTCACGTGAACGCTTCACCATGGATGAAGGTTTATCCAACGCGGTTAAAGAAGTATTCGTGAAACTGCATGAAGAAGGCCTGATTTACCGCGGCAAACGTCTGGTGAACTGGGACCCTAAACTGCAAACCGCCCTGTCTGACCTTGAAGTAGAATCTGATAAAGAAGAACAAAGCTCATTGTGGCACTTCAAATATTTCTTTGAAGATAAATCGCTTCGCACTCAAGATGGCAAAGACCATATTGTCGTTGCAACCACTCGTCCAGAAACATTACTCGGTGATACTGCGGTTGCGGTCAACCCTGAAGATGAGCGTTATGCACATCTTGTCGGTAAAAATATCGTATTGCCTATTACTGGCCGTACCGTTGCCATTGTTGCTGACGAATATGTTGAAAAAGAATTCGGTACAGGCTGTGTAAAAATTACACCTGCACACGACTTCAATGACTATGAAGTGGGTAAACGCTGTGGTCTGGCACTGATCAACATCTTCAACAAAAATGCCGAAGTTCTGGCTGAGTTTGAATACATCGCGAAAGCGGGCGAACAGATTTCTAAAACCATCCCTGCGCCTGCAGACTACATTGGTTTAGAGCGTTTTGAAGCACGTAAAAAACTGGTTGAGCAAGCAGAAGCTGAAGGCTGGTTAGACCAAATCCAACCTTACACACTAAAACCACCTCGCGGTGACCGCTCAGGTGTGATCGTTGAGCCATTACTGACAGACCAATGGTATGTAAAAATTGCGCCACTGGCTGAACCTGCAATTGAAGCGGTTAAAGATGGCCGTATCAAGTTCGTTCCTGAGCAGTACAGCAACATGTACATGTCATGGATGAATAACATTCAGGACTGGTGTATCTCGCGTCAATTGTGGTGGGGTCACCGTATTCCGGCTTGGTACGATGCTGAAGGTAATGTATTTGTCGGTCGCAATGAAGAAGAAGTTCGTGCGAAACACGGTATTGCACCTGAAGTTGAATTGAAACAGGATGAAGATGTACTGGATACCTGGTTCTCTTCTGGTTTGTGGACATTCTCAACATTAGGTTGGACTGGCGACGAAGCGAAAGATAAAGAAAACTATTTCTTGAATACTTTCCACCCGACTGATGTTCTTGTCACTGGTTTCGACATCATTTTCTTCTGGGTTGCCCGTATGATCATGATGACCATGCACTTCATGAAAAATGAAGATGGCACACCACAAGTACCATTCAAAACTGTGTATGTACATGGTCTAGTACGTGATGGCGAAGGTCAGAAGATGTCTAAATCTAAGGGTAACGTGCTTGACCCATTAGACCTGATTGACGGTGTTGATCTGGAAACCTTGGTACAAAAACGTACTTTCGGCCTGATGAACCCTAAACAGGCTGCGAAGATTGAAAAATCTACCCGTAAAGAATTCCCAGAAGGTATTCAGGCTTACGGTACGGATGCAGTTCGTTTCACATTCTGTGCGCTTGCCAATACTGGCCGTGACATCAAATTCGACATGAAACGTGTGGAAGGTTACCGTAACTTCGCCAACAAAATCTGGAACGGTACCCGTTTCGTGATGATGAACGTCGAAGCTCAAACCGTTGGTCAAACTGCTCGTCCTGATCTTTGGGAATTGCCTGAACAATGGATCGTAAGCCGTCTGCAAAAAGCGGAACAAGCAGTTCAGCAAGCATTCGCGACTTACCGTTTAGACTTGGCTGCACAAGCGATCTACGAGTTCATCTGGAATGAATACTGTGACTGGTATGTCGAGCTGACTAAACCGGTTCTGAATGATGAAAACGTGTCTGAAGAGCGTAAAGCCGAAGTGCGTCGTGTGTTACTGGCTGTGATGGAAGCATCTTTACGTCTTGCGCATCCAATCATGCCGTATCTGACTGAAGAAATCTGGCAAACGCTTGCGCCTAAACTGGGGATCTCTGGCGAGACCATCATGCTGGCTCAGTACCCTGTTGCTGACGAAGCGAAGATCAACGAACAAGCTGAAGCAGATATGCAATGGCTGCAAGGTTTGATTGGTGCGGTGCGTAACATCCGTGGTGAAATGGGCTTGGGTAATGCTCGCTTGTTACCAGTTCTTCTTCAGAACACGACTGAAGCTGAAAAAGCACAGATCACACGTATTGAAGCCTTGTTTAAGGCATTGGCGAAAGTTGAAAGCATCACTTTCCTTGCTGATGGCGAACAACCACCATTGTCTTCTTCATCTGTTGTTGGTCATGTGTCTGTATTCGTTCCAATGAAGGGCTTAATTGACCCTAAAGCAGAATTGGGTCGTCTGCAAAAAGACCTGGACAAAGTTCAGAAACAGCATGACCAGATCGCGAACAAACTTTCGAATGAAGGTTTTGTCGCGAAAGCACCTGCTGCTGTGGTTGAAGGTGAACGTGCGAAACTAGCTGAGTTTGCTGATCAGTTAGCGAAGATTAAAGCGAATATGGAGCAAATTGCGGCGCTGTAATACGATAATTAAATTTAAAAAAAGTCATCCACAGGGTGACTTTTTTTTGTTTAAAAAATATATTATTTATCAAATAATCAAGAAGATAAAATTTAATGAAAATTTCTAAGATACATATAGCAAACTTTAGGGGTATAAAAGAGATTGATCTCTCACCTGCACAGATGAACTGTATTATAGGAGAGAACAATGCAGGAAAATCAACTGGTCTTTTAGCAATTAACTTATTTTTAAAAGGCACAAAAATCTCAGAATCGGATTTTTATGAAAAATCTAAAGAAATTTTTATAGATGTGACATTTTCAAATGTCACAGAAACAGATCTAAATAAAATTTTAGATAAGGAAAATAGATCTCGCATTAAAAATATTATTGAAAACAATGAACTTAAATTTCGAAGAAAATACAAAATAGATTGTACGAGTGAGTTACTTTGCTATAAAAAAGTGCCGATTAATATAATTTATAAAGCAGATTGGATAGCTAGTGAGCTTAAAGGTAAGAAAGGGGGTGAACTAAAAACTTTTCTAAAAGACACATATCAATTTACACAAAATGATGTAAGTAATATTTCTTCTCAAGCCGCTGCTAAGGAAAAAATAGAAGGGTTGATTCTCAACTTACCTTCAGATCAATTCGCCTATGACTGGGAACATTTACCAACAGGTTTCAGCAACACAGTTACACCAATGTTTCCTGAACCTATTTATATACCAGCAGTGAAAGATTTCACGGATGAAACAAAAACTAAAGAAAGTACAAGTTTTGGTAAATTAGTCAAAATTTTATTTACTCAAATTGAGAAGTCTCCAGAATTTTTAGAAATAAAAAATTCATTTGAAAAACTTAATAAAATGCTTAATCGTCAGCTCATTAAAGATGATGAAGGGAATGAGCAATTATTAGATGAACGATTAGATAGCTTAAAAATACTAGAGTCTGATATACAACAAGTCTTTCAAGAAAGTTTTTCTCAGATTAAATTAGAATTGCAAATACCTAACCCAGAAGTAAGACAGATTTTTAATAGTACTCAAATTCTAGTTGATGATGGCATAAAAACTACCATTGATTATAAAGGTGATGGTGTTAAGCGCACTTTAGTATTTTCTATACTTAGAACTTATGTTGAGAAGCTTAATTCTGATAGTCAAAATACTGATTATATATTCCTCTTTGAAGAGCCTGAGTTGTACCTTCACCCCAATGGTCAAAGAATCCTCTACAATGTTCTTGAAAAACTATCAATCAAAGACCAAGTATTTGTCACAACACATTCTCCAAACTTTTTTTCTGCTACGGCCAAAGAAACTTGTTTTATTAAAATATATAAAGATTTTTCCTCAACTCCTCCATGTTCAAAAGCCAAAGAAATTAACTTTGTTCAAAATAGTTCTTATAAAGATGCTTTCCAAATTATCTGCTATGAAAATAGTACCCCTGCTTTCTTCTCTAAAAAAGTATTGTTAGTAGAAGGTGATTCAGATTTAATTTTCCTAAAGGGATTATCAAAATTTATCAATGAAAATTACTGTTTTGAAAAAACAAATATTCCCATTATTAGAATAGGCTCTAGACTAGCAGATTTACACTTAATTTTACCTAATGAGGTTCCACAGCTCAGTTGCTAACTCATTAGGTTCCCTCATCCAACGCCATTCAGTTTCTTTAAGATGATAATCAAAGTACTCTTTT